>JBOGLH010000148.1:0-4686 GCA_050746025.1 Terriglobales bacterium
TCGACGGACGATATTTCTTCAGCATCTCCGCGTGCAGCGAAAGTTTTCCCTCGTGCAGCATCTCTTTCAAATTAATAAGCATGCCTTTGCCGATGCCCGGAATCGCCAGCACCTGCTTGGGATCTTCAATTAGGTCGGTAATCTGTTGCGGCAGGCCTTCAATTGCCTCGGCAGCATTGCGGTACGAGCGGATCCGAAACGAATCCTGCCCATCAACTTCCAGCAGATCGGCGGTTTCGTACAAAATTCCAGCGATGGATTTATTGTCCACGAGAAAAGATTAAATCACTTGAGGTGTAATCGCGGGGCGCCGGGCGTCCTCGCCCGGCTAGCTTGATGTAGCGGCAGATGCCCAGTCCGCCAACTCTGAGACTCTCTGCGATCTCAGCGCCCTTCTCAGCGATCTCTGCGGTTAAATGCTTTTTCAGAAACTCTAACCTGTAAACAAATGCCCCATCTTTTTTTTCTTCGTCCGCAGATACTCTTCCGCATGTGCACTGGGCTCGACTTCGCAAGGCACGCGTTCGACAACCTCGATCCCCCCACGCTCAAGCGCCGCCACTTTCTCGGGGTTATTCGACATCAGCCGCACTTGCTTCACCCCGAGCACATTCAGCACCTCCGCCGGCAGTGCGAACTCCCGATGGTCAGCCTTGAATCCCAGCTTCTCGTTGGCCTCCACCGTGTCTAAGCCCGAGTCTTGCAACTCATATGCCTGCAGCTTCGGCATCAACCCGATTCCGCGCCCTTCCTGCTGTTCATAAATCAGAATGCCTGCGCCTTGTTCCGCGATCATCCCTAGCGCCATCTCCAGTTGTTGCCGGCAATCGCACCGCAGCGAGCCAAACACGTCGCCAGTCAGGCATTGCGAATGAATCCGCACCAATGCAGGCGCCGCATGCACATCGCCCATCACCAGCGCCACAGCCTCTTCTGGTTTTCCATTGGTTACGGGATTAAGTCGAAATCCATAAATACGAAATTGTCCCCAGCGGGTAGGAAAGTCAGCCGATGCCAATTGTTTTGCCGAGGGAGTCACAACTTCATTATAGGGGCGCAGGTTTAAAGTGAAGGGAACTCCTTACGATCCATATCTATACGCCCGGGTTCTCCGCGGAAACAGTTTGATCAAAATTAATCCCGTGAGAAACCCGCCGACGTGCGCGCCAAACGCCACGCCTCCCGAGGTCTGATGTACCGTAAGGCTGGCGAAAAAGAATTGTACTAAAAACCAGTAGCCAAGAAAAACCCAGGCCGGTATCCACCAGAAGGTGAAGAACACGATGAGCACCACCAGCGTCAGCACCTTCGCCCGTGGATAGAGCAGAACATAGGCGCCCATGACTCCGGCAATTGCTCCACTGGCTCCAATCGTCGGAATCGTCGAATTCGGTGCCAGCGCAATTTGTGCCAGGGCCGCTGCGGTCCCGCAGAGAAGATAAAAAATCAAGTACGTGAAATGCCCCAGATAATCCTCAATGTTGTCCCCGAATATCCACAGAAACCACATATTGAAAATGATGTGCAGCCATCCGCCGTGCAGGAACATCGATGTCAAAATGGTTAATAATGTGGCCGGTATGGAATACCCCGCCGACCCCGCCAGCGCGCGTTCAAAATGCTGCGGCACCACCCCGAATTGAAACACCAGCGCATCCAATGCCCGCCGTCCCTGCATCTGCACCGACAGTTCAAACAGAAACACAATCGTATTCAGCCCAATGATGAAGTAATTCACCAGCGGCGTGGTGTATCGGGGTTGATCGTCGCGAATCGGAAACATAGATGATTAGGAATCGTGTGATTGAATCATTAAATTACTGAGCGCCACTCGGAGCTGTCAGGTCTTGAGATTCTACAATGATTAAATTGCGAATTGATTCAATGATTGAATTCTGATGAATGCCGTCCTCATCATCGACAAGCCTTCAGGTTTCACCTCGCATGACGTCGTGGCGCGCGTACGCCGCATCCTGAACGAACGCTCTGTGGGGCATTTGGGCACGCTCGATCCCATGGCAACTGGTGTTTTGCCTATGGTGGTCGGCAACATGACTCGCCTGGCCCAGTTTTACCTGAAATCGGAGAAAAGCTACGAAGGCATTATCCGCTTCGGATTCGCCACCGATACCTACGATGCGGAGGGCGAACCTGCGGGCGCTCCACAATCAGCATCCCTCACGCTGGAACAAGTGCGCCGGCTCGCCATGAAATTCATCGGCATCGTCGAGCAGATGCCGCCGCCATTTTCCGCCAAAAAAGTTGCTGGCGTGCCTGCCTATAAGCTCGCGCGCAAAAAGAAGGAGGTGGCGCTCAATTCAGTTCAGGTCGAGATCAAACACTTTGAGATTCTTTCGATGGAAAACTCGCGCGCGACATTTCGGGCTCAGGTCGCCTCTGGGACTTACATGCGCTCCGTCGCTCACGATATTGGGCAGCTTGCCGGCTGTGGCGCTCATTTGCAGTCTCTCCGTCGGACCGCCGTCGCCGAGTTTAGGCTCGAAGACGCGCATTCGCTCGAAGAACTCGAGCGCGCCGCTCACAACCTGGAAGAGGGTGAACGCGCCAGCCGCCGAGCAGAAGATGAGGGAGGGTTTCCAGATCACGGAAATTCAGACCACGAGAATTCAGCCCACGGTAATAAAGAAAAGAACGACGAGAGTTCCGACTCACTGGCTAATCTTCTTGTCCATCCCCGGAAACTTTTGCCGTCGCTGCCCACAGTCACCGCAACTGACGAGATGCTTGCGCGCATCCGTCATGGACGACCGGTGAATCTTCCTGAACTCTCTCGCGCCCGCGAAGTGAAAGTCTTCTCCGGCCAGCGCGATTTGATCGCCATCTGCGCTCGAGTCGCCGGCACTCTCTTCCATCCTAAAATTGTCTTGGTCTAATGGTTCACGTTGGGACAGCCGCCCTCGGCTGCCCGGTCGAGCTCGGCTCGCCCCTCAATTTCAAGGCATGACACCTCAGCCCAGCTTTTGCGCTATCCTGCCACAAACAAAAATCAGGGAACTAAACTTATGGCCTTCACTCGCCGTCAATTCTCGCTGAATGTCGCTTCGAGCATCGGTCTCTCGGGCATCGTACTCGCCACTTCGCAAAATCAGGACAACGAAATTTCGCACACCGCCGACGCCATTCATCAGGAGATAAGTTTCTCTGTCGAGCCAAAAAGGATCTACGACGCACTCCTCGACACCAAACAATTCGACGAGATGAATCGCCTGATCCCCAGCATGCAAACCGCAAAGCTGGGAAACTCGCCGACGAAAATCAGCCGGGAACTGGGCGGACCATTCACACTTTTTCGTGGCCACATCATCGGACGCCACGTCGAATTCGTTCCCAATCAGAGAATCGTGCAGGCTTGGCGCGTTGTGGACTGGGATCCAGGTGTTTACTCAATCGTTAAGTTCGAGCTTTACGCTCAGGGCGCGGGAACCAGGCTCGTCTTCAACCACACCGGCTTCCCGGTCGGGCTCGCCCGACACCTTGCAGATGGCTGGAAAGAGCACTACTGGGAGCCACTGCAGAAATACCTGACCTAAGAGGATTTAGGTCGCATTTGTTTTTTCAAACCATTCCATCACTTATTTGAGTTGCGCTCCCCCCGCCGAACAGGGGATACTATTTAGGTAATGTTGAATACTTGTGTCCAGAAGATGGCCATGTGCTGTTGTTGTAGCTGTCGTGTCTCTTCTGGGGACGGGGTGCAATCGAGCTAGTCAGCAATCATATTTAAGCTCCCCCCCACCGCCAGAAGCACTGGCCGGTGGGTTTTGTATTTTCGGGAGCTTTCAGCTATCAGCTGTCAGTTAGCGTGACATTGATTTTGGCTGAGGGCTGAGAGCTGACGGCTGAAGGCTAAAAATGAAATCTTCCAACTCGCTTTGGAAAGAAAAACTCGAAGGCAAAATGCCCGAAGATCTCGCTCGTGAGATCGACATCTTCGAGACTGAAATTGTGCTGCGCAAACAAGGTAAGCTCGAAGAACGCCTTTTTGCCGAAACCCGCCTTCGGCGCGGAGCCTACGGCCAGCGCTATGACAATGGCCAGCGCAACGATGGTCAAAAAATCCAGAAACTAAATTTTCCCTCGGGCAGTCTGACCAAAGGCCCCAACACGCTGTGGGACGCGCCCGGGATGCAGCGTATTAAAATTCCCGCCGGCGGCCTGAACGCATCGCAGCTTGAGACCGTGGCCGAGCTCGCCGAGGAATATTCCGACGGCATCGCTCATGTCACCACCCGCCAGGACTTCCAGCTCCATTACGTCCACATTGACGACACGCCTAGCGTCATGCGCCGTCTCGCCGCCGCCAACATTACGACCCGCGAAGCTTGCGGAAATTCCGTGCGCAACGTTACTGCTTGTCCGTACGCCGGCGTTTGCACCGACGAAAGTTTCGACGTTACGCCATGCGCTCGCGCGCTGTCGCGTTTTCTGCTCGGACATCCCGACTGCCAGAGTTTCGGGCGCAAATTCAAGCCCGCATTCAGCGGGTGCGCCCAGCATGCCTGCGGCCTGGCCAGCTTGCACGATCTGGGACTGATCGCGAAAACCCGTATTAATGAATCTTCGGGAAGGGAAGAGCTGGGTTTCGAAATGTACGTTGGCGGAGGTCTCGGCGCAGTCCCTTATCACGCCAAGCTGCTCGATTCGTTTGTTGTGCCTGAAGAATTG
>JBOGLH010000149.1:0-19000 GCA_050746025.1 Terriglobales bacterium
TGGAGGCCCGGCATGAATGTCATCAGTGCATTCATGGACATTGCCATGAATCCGGTAAACCGCCATGGAAAACAAACCATGCCGATAACGTACGATTCGAACTGTTTGGAAGAAGTTGCGGATCATGCGCTATGCGGATTAACGGTCAAGCGGCGATGGCGTGCTCTTCCCTCATTGACAAGCTGGAGCAGCCTATTCGTCTCGAGCCATTGTCACGATTCCCGGTCGTACGCGACCTGGCCGTAGATCGCAGTGTGCTGTTTGAGAACCTGAAGCAGGTGAAGGCCTGGGTTCCGGTCGACGGCACCTATGACCTCGGAGCGGGTCCGCGCATCGATCCCGCGGTGCAAGAACAGGCTTATCCCCTGTCGCGATGTATGTCCTGTTGCCTGTGCATGGAGGTCTGCCCGCAGTTTACCGAACCCACACGATTCGTTGGGGCAGCGATCATCAATCAAGTACGGCTGTTTAATCTCCACCCGGCTGGCTGGACGGATTTCCTCTCCTGTATTTCGGGTCGCATTATGAAAAAGACTCCTGACAGGTGTTGTCCGCTACATCGGCGACGAACTTCACCCTTAACCGCCGCTACATGTTAACCAACTTGATCCCAGACGCTTGAATTGTCCAGTGAATTCTCGGGCGAGAGCTATTCCTCACAGGAATAGGCGGGTCAGAACTGAAAGGTTCATTGGGTTGCGTGTGAAAGCCTCCGGGTGTCACTAGGCCAAGGCTGGCGTTGCTTGCTTGCGCCAATTCCGGGCCGAACACACCCCTCAGTATCTCCGAATTGTCGATGTCATGAGGCTCAGCTTCCCACAAGCCGAGGACCAATCCCGAGAATCCTGCTCCAAATTACTGATGGGGGTTGGTCTCTATTGAGATTTCGGAACGTCTCGTTCGCAGTTCTGGCTTCAGCCACAGTCCGTGCATAGCGTGGCGGTCGATCGGAAAACCCATCGCGTATACGCTCCGGAATCGGAAGAAAACGGGAAGTCCGTGGCACGAATGATCGACCACGAAGCAGCAACCAACTGACTGAAATCAATCCCAAGCAAATGAAGCATAAAGCAAAAAGTTGTTTTGGCACGCGAAAACGATTTGAGAATGTCGACCACCCAGCCTGATTCCGACCGCGCTGCGGGCTTTGACAAGTGACGCGCGGTTGCTCTTTCTCGCTCGGTTTACGCGTCTCTTTGAGTACGACTCGCTATCGGTCATTTTGGTTTTCTATCTGATCGGCCTGGGACTTACGGAATCCGAGAGCGGGTTGGTTCTGACGCTGACCTTCGCTGGAGACATTGTCGCCTCACTATACCTGGCCACACGAGCAGACGGGATTGGCCGGAGACGGATCCGGAGACGGATATTGATCGAAGGCCATTCTCATGGCTGCGGCATTCACCAGGAAACTGATGTTCTTGATTGGCTACTTTGCCTGGTGCTCTTCATCGAGCCGTCTTCTTGCTTTTCGCCTTTACGGTCTTTGTGCGCGCACCTTCTGAAGTTTGTTCTTTTCACGTTTCTTTGTCGTGCGTCTGGGACTTTCCAATGTGTGCTCGCCATGAACCGTTGTTATGGGAGCATTCGCCTGCGGTCGCTGCGGTCGCTGCGTGGCATTTCCGTCCCTCTGCGCAGGGCCAGACTGGGCTCCCACTGGATCATGTGCTCCCATCAGCACAAGCTCGCCTCCATCGGTCGCTGCCTTGTTTTCGAGCTGGCTCCAAGCTCGCTGAAGCTCTTCGATATCCTTGCGTTCAAACAAGCGTGATTGAAAAGCCGGAGGGCACTCTGTTTCAGGGAAACCCTGGCAGCTCTGATGGAGCATTTTGTGAGACAGGAGCACGTCTCTCAAAGGCACCTGATAATTGTCCCCACAGGAGCGGCACGGCAAACTGATCCCTACTGCGTCCAGAATATTCATCCCATACCTCGATCGGCGACTTCGCGTCCTCATTCAGTCGCGTCACAATACCAGAAGATCATCTCCCTCTCGGATGATGCTTCGTCAGGCCTATCACCACCAATACTTTTAAGAACGACTAGGATTGCCTGGTCTCAGTGCAACCACGCGCCCAACGCTTTGCGCGGTTCATATGTTGCGCCATCCGCAACGATCTGTCTTGGTTACGATTGTATTGATTCGTAGTACGAACAACCCATTGTGAGTGGGAGTGGCCCGTCTGATGATGATGTTTCTGAAGAGGTCCCTCGGCCTACTGTTGAGCGCCTCTTGCGATGTCAGTGCTGCGTTTCCCAAGCCAGTTAAATACATTCTGGTTGGGTACCTTCGAACGAGATGATTCTGAATGGCCAAATAGAGACGCTGTGGACGCTGGGAGTTTACTTCGTCTTCGTCCTCCTTCTTGTGACGGCGATGCTTGCATTTTCATACGTGCTCGGACAGCGGCATAGCGAGCACGCGACCGGACAGCCGTACGAATCGGGAATCCTCTCTGAGGGTTCAGCGCGAGTGCATCTCTCGGCCAAGTTCTATCTTGTGGCGATGTTCTTCGTCATTTTCGATCTGGAAGCGGCCTTCATTTTTGTCTGGGCAGTTGCAGCCCGTGAGCTAGGCTGGGCGGGTTACTGGGAGATCTTCGTTTTCATCGCAATCTTGATGGCTGCCCTGGTCTATCTGTGGCGTTTGGGAGCACTCGATTGGGGCTCGAGCCGTCAAGTCATCCGGGTTCGCCGCTGACTGTTTATGCGCTGGTCAATCACAAAACCCGACTTTCGCCAGCATCAGGCTGAGGCTGACCGTGTGCCAATCGAGGAGGCAGTCAGGCGAACGCTCATTCTGTCTCGACTCCAAGATCTCCTGGCTTGGGGCCGCAAGAATTCCATCTGGCCGTTTAATTTTGGGCTCTCGTGTTGCTATGTAGAAATGGCCACCAGCATCACCAGTAAATACGATATTTCCCGTTTCGGAGCGGAAGTGATTCGCAGCACGCCGCGCGAAGCCGACCTGATGGTGATTGCCGGAACGGTCTTCATCAAGATGGCGCCCGTCATCCAACGGCTCTACGAGCAGATGATGGAACCGCGCTGGGTCATATCCATGGGCTCGTGTGCCAATTCTGGCGGCATGTATGACATTTACAGCGTCGTGCAGGGAGTAGATAAGTTTTTACCCGTGGACGTCTATGTGCCGGGCTGCCCGCCTCGTCCTGACGCTTTCCTGGAGGGACTGATGTTGCTGCAAGGAGCCGTGGGCAAGGAACGCAGGCCCTTGAGTTGGGCGGTCGGTCCGCGAGGAGTAGAGCGGCCAAAACTGCCTTCCATGCGCGATCTCAAAGCAGTGGAACGGGAGAAGATGACGAGTTTACGTCCTATAGACGAAGTTTGAAAATGACCGTCGCCATTGCCAACCCGGCTGTTTATGAGGAACTCCAGCGCAAAGCGGGCGAAGGCGTGCTCACCTCGCAAGCGACGCGTGATGGAATCCCTTCGTTCTGGAGTCCGAAGGAAAAAGTCCACGGCCTTCTTCGCTTTCTCAAGGAAGAAGTTCTGCAGCCGTACCGGATGCTCTACGACTTGACGGCGATTGACGAACGTCCCAAGAAGCATCGCGAGGGCCAGCCAGCCAGCGATTTCACGGTCGTATATCACCTGCTGTCTTTTGACCGCAATGAATACATCCGGATCAAAGTTCCATTGCAGGATGGCCACGTCACGTTGAGCACCATCACCGATATCTGGCCAGCGGCGAACTGGTATGAACGCGAAGTGTGGGACATGTTTGGCATTGTGTTCGAGGGACACCCGCACTTGACTCGGATCTTGATGCCAACCACTTGGGTTGGTCATCCGTTGCGCAAAGATCACCCGGCACGAGCGACTGAAATGGGCCCGTTCCACCTTTCCGAAGAGAAACAGGAGGCAGAGCAGGAAGCGTTGCGCTTTCGTCCCGAGGACTGGGGAATGAAGCGCGTCCACGATGATGAAGATTTTATTTTTCTCAATGTAGGTCCGCAACATCCCGGAACTCACGGCGTGCTTCGCGTCGTGCTGCAACTTGATGGGGAAGTGATCGTGGATGCAGTGCCCGAAATCGGCTTCCACCATCGCGGCGCCGAAAAAATGGGCGAGCGCCAGAGTTGGCACACATACATCGTGTATACCGACCGGATTGATTACTTGGGCGGGGTGATGAACAACCTTGCCTACCTCACTGCTGTAGAGAAACTTGGGGGTATCGAAGTACCTGCTCGCGGACAGGTGATCCGGGTCATGATGGTGGAATTATTTCGCATCATCAGCCACCTGGTCTGGTACGGAACGTTTGCTCAGGACCTGGGGCAAATGTCGCCGGTCTTTTTTACCTTCAATGACCGCGAACGCGCTTTTGCCATTGTGGAGGCCATTACCGGGGCGCGCATGCATCCCAACTGGTTTCGGATCGGGGGTGTAGCCCAAGATCTGCCCCGGGGTTGGGAGCGGATGTTCCGCGAGTTTCTCGACTACCTTCCTGCCCGCTTGCGTGAGTATGACCACATGGTGCTACGCAATCGGATTTTCAAGGCACGCACCAAAAACGTGGGCAGCTTTACCACCAAGGAAGGTATCGAGTGGGGTATTACCGGTCCGAACCTGCGAGCCACTGGCTTCGCCTGGGACTTCCGCAAAAAGCAACCCTATTCCAGCTATGACCAGTTTGATTTCGAAGTTCCAACCGGCCACAACGGAGATTGTTATGACCGGGCTCTAGTGCGCGTGGAAGAAATGCGCCAGAGCCTGCGGATCATCGAGCAGTGCGTAAAAAACATGCCGGAAGGACCGTACAAATCTCCGGACCCGCTAGCTACCCCGCCGATTAAAGACCGTACCATGCATGATATTGAGACCTTGATCACGCACTTTCTTGGTGTGAGTTGGGGACCAGTAATGCCGCCCGGCGAAGCGCTGTGCGCAATCGAAGCGACCAAAGGAAATAACGGTTACTACCTTGTAAGCGATGGCAGCACGGCTTCCTATCGCACCCGAATCCGCACGCCGTCGTTTCCACATATGCAGTTACTTCCCGTGCTTTGCCGCGGGCTGATGATTCCAGATTTGCTGGCCATTCTCGGCAGCATAGACTTTGTCCTGGCCGACATCGACCGATGACATAGACCGATGAGGAGATTTCCCCGGTGCTGACACTTGAAGAACGGCGTGAGATCGAAACGGAATTTACCCGCTATCCCAACAAGCAGGCGGTTTCGATTGATGCCATGAAGGTCATACAGCGCCATCGCGGATGGGTCTCGGACGAGAGTCTGCATGACCTGGCCGAGATACTCAACATGACGACGGACGAACTGGACTCGGTCGCAACGTTCTACAACCTCGTTTTTCGCAAGCCCGTCGGGCGGCATGTGGCGCTGATCTGCGACAGCGTGAGCTGTTGGATCATGGGATACGAAAAGCTGTGTCACGCTCTCACCTCGCGGCTGGGCGTAAATCTTGGCGAGACCACCGCGGATGGCCGATTCACTGTGCTGCCAATCGTTTGTTTGGGAGCTTGCGATCACGCGCCCGCGATGATGGTGGACAACGACCTGCATAGCGACCTTGATCCTGACAAGCTTGACGAGGTGATCTCGAAGTACAAGTAAGCAAGCACATGGAAAAGCCTCTGACCGAGAACATCCCGTTAAACGGCGACGGACCCCTGGACCTCAAAGCCTACGAGAAGACGGGCGGCTACTCCGGCTTGCGAAAGACCCTACGCATTCCCCCAGCCGACATCCACGACATGGTTGATAAATCCAACTTGAAGGGCCGGGGTGGCGCTGGATTTCCAACCGGCAAGAAGTGGAGCTACGTGCCCATGGGCAAGGATGCGCCCCATCCCAAGTATCTGATCGCAAATGCCGACGAGATGGAGCCAGGAACCTTCAAAGATCGATTGCTCATGGAAGGCGACCCGCACCAGCTTATCGAGGGCATGATCGTCGCGGCGTATGCCATCGAGGCTGACGTCGCTTATATTTTTTTGCGCCTGGAATACAAATTGGCCGCAACTCGTTTGAGCAAGGCTCTCGCGGAAGCCTATGAAAGCAACTACCTGGGTAAAAACATTCTGGGATCTGGTTACAGTCTTGAGTTGTATCTGCACGTCAGCGGCGGCCGTTACATGTGCGGCGAGGAGACCGGCCTGCTGAATGCGCTCGAAGGGAAGCGCGCCAATCCGCGCTCCAAGCCTCCGTTTCCCCAGGTCTCAGGACTATGGGGAAAGCCTACGATCGTGCAGAACGTGGAAACGCTCTGCAACCTGCCTCATATCGTCAACCACGGCCCGGATTGGTTCAAGAGCCTAAGCCACACTGCTGACGGTGGCACCAAGCTATACGGGGCAAGCGGCAAAGTGAAAAATCCCGGCCTGTGGGAACTGCCCATGGGCACAACCATTCGTGAAATTCTGGAGGAACACGCGGGCGGTATGCGTGACGGTGTGAAATTTCGTGGCCTATTACCTGGCGGCGCTTCCACCGACTTTCTTACCGACGAGCATCTCGATCTACGCATGGATTTCACCGAAGTCCAGAAGGCGGGGAGCCGGATGGGCACCGGCACAATGGTTGTCCTGGACGATCACACCTGTCCCGTCGGCATGGTCTGGAACCTGGAGCATTTCTTCGCGCAAGAATCCTGTGGCTGGTGTACGCCGTGTTGGAGCGGTCTCAACTGGGCAGAACGGATTCTGCGGGCCATGGAAGAAGGCCACGGACAGCCGGGAGATTTGGAGAAGCTGGAATTTCAGACCAAGTTCAATGCTCCCGGAAACACGTTTTGCGCACTGGCTCCCGGTGCGATGGAACCCTTGCAGAGCGCGCTGAAGTATTTCCGCAAGGACTTTGAGCAACACATCCAAGAACATCGTTGTCCCTGGAGATGACGCCATAGCAACGATTTACATTGACGATCGCGGCTACAAGGCTGATGCCAGACAGAACATGTTGCACGCTTGTCTCTCGCTCGGATTCAACCTGCCCTACTTCTGCTGGCATCCCGCCATGGGGTCGGTAGGCGCCTGCCGACAGTGCGCAGTGAAGCACTTCAAAGATGAAAAGGACACACACGGAAAACTTGTCATGGCCTGCATGACGCCGGCTGTCGAGGGAACACGGATCTCGATCCGCGATCCCGACGCGGTCGCCTTCCGGGCTGGAATCATTGAAGGAATGATGGTCAACCACCCGCACGACTGTCCAGTCTGCGACGAAGGCGGCCACTGTCATCTTCAAGACATGACGGTGATGACCGGTCATGACTATCGCCGGTACTCCTTCCTAAAACGCACTTTCGACAATCAATATTTAGGTCCGCTCGTCAATCACGAAATGAACCGCTGCATCCAGTGCTACCGCTGCGTGCGTTTTTATCGCGAGTATGCGGGAGGCCGTGACTTTGATGTATTCGGGTTGCGAGACCAGGTTTACTTCGGCCGCCAAGCCGATGGCGTGCTGGAGAACGAGTTCAGCGGCAATTTAGTAGAGGTTTGCCCGACGGGAGTTTTCACCGACAAAACCCTGAAGCAGCATTACACGCGAAAGTGGGACATGCAGATGGCGCCGTCTGTCTGCGTCCACTGTGGCTTGGGCTGCAACACAACGCCTGGCGAACGGTACGGTATGTTGCGCCAGATCGTGACTCGCTATAACCGTGAAGTGAATGGATACTTCCTTTGCGACCGTGGGCGCTACGGTTATGAGTTCGTCAACAGCGAGCATCGGATTCGCCACGCGCAAACCACGCGCGACGGCAGCACCGCAAGCATAACCAAAGCGGAAGCTATTCAACATTTCGCCTCCTTCGTTGTTCAAGGATCCAAAGTAATCGGGATCGGTTCTCCTCGCGCCTCGCTGGAATCGACCTTTCTCTTGCGCGCGCTGGTCGGGCCCGAGAATTTTTACGCGGGAGTGTCCGATGACCACTTCCAGTTGATGGCGGCCATAATCGAGATCCTGCGAGGTGGACCGCATTCACCATCGCTGCACGAAATCGAACTCTCGGATGCAGTGCTCATTCTGGGCGAGGATGTGACCAACGTCGCACCGATCATGGCATTGAGCCTGCGGCAGTCTATACGGCAGCAGCCCCTACGACACACTGACAGCATGCACATTCCTGATTGGGACGATCATTCTGTTCGCAGTGCGCTACAGGACGCACGAGGGCCACTGTTCATTGCCAGTCCTGCCATGACGAAGCTAGACGACGTTGCGACACGTACTTATCGCGCAGCCCCAGATGACATAGCGCGCCTCGGGTTTGCTGTCGCTCACGCCCTCGATGGGAGAGCACCCGCGGTTCCAGACCTGCCTGCCGACCTGCGTGAGATGGTCAACGAGATTGCGCAAGCACTGAAGGCGGCTCAACGGCCGCTCGTGATTGCAGGCCCCAGTTGCAACAACAAAGCGGTGATTCAGGCCGCCGCGAACATTGCACGAGCGTTGTGCGCAGCGGGTCTGAAGGCTGGGTTGAGTTTCACCGCTCCAGAGTGCAACAGCGTCGGGCTGGCAATGATAATGATGGGCGGCGCTCCTCTCAGCCAGGCATTTAAGGCTGTGCGCGAGGAGGGAGCGGACGCGATCGTGGTCCTCGAAAATGACCTCTATCGGCATGCGCCGGCGCAATCAGTAGACGCGTTTATAAGCAGCGTGCCGCATTTTGTAGTCCTCGACCACTTGTTAAATCAAACCGCGGAAAAGGCCACACTCGCGCTTCCAGCCGGCACATTCGCGGAAGCTGATGGCACCCTGGTGAGCAGCGAAGGACGCGCACAGCGCTTCTTCCAGGTTTTTGTGCCGGAAGGTGATATTCAGGCAAGCTGGCAGTGGCTGCGCGATGTTATGGCTGCCAGCGGACGGACTGAAATCGCCGAATGGAAACATATCGATAATGTGATCGCTGCGATGGCGACAGAGATTCCTGCACTAGCCCAGATCCGACGGGCCGCGCCCCCGGCTTCATTCCGCATGGCGGACGAGAAGGTACCTCGCGAACCGCAACGTTACAGTGGACGGACCGCCATGCTGGCGAACATCAGCGTGCATGAACCCAAGCCGCCGGATGATCCTGATACGCCACTTTCGTTTTCCATGGAAGGCAGTCTTGACCAGCCTCCTGCCGCGCTCATTCCTTTCTTCTGGGCGCCGGGTTGGAATTCGATTCAGGCGACCAATTTCTATCAGAATGAAATTGCTGGTCCTTTGCGTGGAGGCGATTCGGGAGTCCGGCTGATTGAACCCACGCCAGGAGATCGTGGCGCGTATTTCGCCGAGGTCCCGCCGGCATTTGCGCCAACCCTCGGCGAATGGTTGCTCGTACCTTTGTTTCACATCTTCGGCTCGGAGGAGTTGAGCACTTCTGCTCCAGGAATTGCGAAACTGGCGCCAAAGCCTTACGTAGCCCTCAACGCGGAGGATGCTAAACGTCTTGGAGTCGAAGCGGGTGAGCAAATCAAGTTAGAGATTGATGGCTCGGCCCACAGACTTCCGGTGAAGATCAAGACGGAGTTGCCTCCAGGTATTGCGGCCCTGCCGGTTGGCCTGCCGGGTTTGGCTGGAATCAACCTTCCAGTCCGCAGCCTCTTGCAAGCGGAGGACAAGCTCTCCTAAACCCAATGACGAGTCCGTATTCCATCGCGACTATCATCGGCGTGCTCATAGTGGCGTTGACTATTGCCTCAGGACTTATTTGGTTTGAACGCCGGTTGCTGGCTTTATGGCAGGACCGCTATGGGCCGAATCGAGTTGGCCCCTTCGGCCTGCTCCAGGTTGTGGCGGACATGATCAAGATCTTCGCCAAAGAAGACTGGATTCCTCCATTTGCCGACAAGCCCGTGTTCGTGCTGGCGCCCGCCATCATTGTAGTGACGGGGCTGATGACGTTCGCCGTGCTTCCCATTGCTCCCGGGATCATTGTCGCCGACTTGAACGTTGGACTGCTTTTCTTTTTGGCGATGTCTTCGCTCGGTGTCTATAGCGTGGTGCTGGCTGGCTGGTCCTCCGACAACAAGTACTCGTTGCTGGGCGGCGTGCGCGCCGCAGCCCAAATGCTAAGCTATGAAGTTTTTATGGGCCTTTCGCTCATGGGAGTGGTCGTGCTGGCTGGTTCCTTCGATCTTGCCAACATCGTGGAAGCGCAGCGGAAGATGTGGTTTGTCATCCCTCAATTCCTGGGATTTGTGCTGTTTCTCATCGCCGGAATTGCCGAAACGCGACGCTTGCCCTTCGATCTGCCTGAAGCGGAGAGCGAGCTGGTTGCTGGTTATCACTCGGAATATTCCGGGATGAAATTTGGGATGTTCTTCGTGGGCGAGTATCTGGGCGTGACGCTGATCTCGGCTCTGATTGCAGTTCTGTTTTTCGGCGGTTGGCTGGGGCCGATATTGCCGCCCATTGTTTGGTTTTTCATCAAGACGCTTTTCTTTATTGCTTTTTTTGTTCTGCTGCGCGCGTCATTGCCGCGGCCGCGTTTTGATCAACTAATGTCCTGGGGATGGAAGCTGATGTTGCCTTTGGCTCTTGCAAACATTTTGGTCACAGGGGCAGTCGTGCTCGCATTTCGCTAATGGCTGCTTGACAAAGATAAAACGAGTAAAGACAGAGTAGAGAGTATTGAACCGGAAGGAAGGCCGCGATGCTGAGTCTGTTGAGAACGATGTGGGATGTATTCCTCCATTCATTTCACGCCAGAGTGACCGTGCAGTACCCGGAAGAGAAGGCTTATCTGGCCCCGCGTTACCGTGGGCGCATCATTCTCTCGCGCGATCCGGACGGCGGAGAAAGATGCGTGGGCTGTTATCTCTGCGCCGCCGCCTGCCCGGTGGACTGCATTGCGTTGCAGGCAACGGCGGATGAGCAGGGCAGGCGCTATCCGGACTTTTTTCGCATCAACTTTTCCCGTTGCATCTTCTGCGGTTTCTGCGAAGACGCTTGTCCGACCTATGCGATTCAGCTGATCCCAGACGTCGAAATGGGCGAATACCACCGACAAAACCTGGTCTACGAGAAAGAGCAGCTGTTGATTGATGGTCCCGGCAAATATCCCGGCTACAACTATTGGCGAGTGTGCGGCGTGCAGATTGGCGGCAAAGATAAGGGTGAAGCGGAGCACGAAGCGCCGGTCACCGATCTGCATACTCTATTGCCTTAAATGGATTTATGACTGCAATCTTCTATGTCGCAGCTGTGGTGGCCATTCTGGCCACGGTCATGGTAATTACCCGATTGAACGCGGGCCATGCGCTGCTCTACCTGATTGTTTCGTTGCTATCGGTGGCCGTGGCCTTTTACACGCTTGGCGCGCCGTTCATCGCGGCTTTGGAAGTGATCATCTATGCCGGAGCCATCATGGTTCTCTTCATTTTTGTGATCATGATGCTCAATCTCGGCAAAAGAACTGCTGAAACAGAACGGCAGTGGCTGAGCCCTGGGATGTGGATTGGGCCATGCATCCTGGCAGCCATCTTGATCGCAGAAGTGGCTTATCTGCTGTTACACGCAGGAATCACGGGCGCGCAGACCGTTTCAGTTGGTCCCAAGATCGTGAGCATCGCGCTGTTTGGACCGTATCTCATTGGCGTGGAGCTTGCTTCCATGCTCTTGCTTGGCGCTCTCGTCGGGGCATACCACCTGGGTCGAAGAAATCTAGAAATAGCGGAGACTCGAGATGTCGTCAATTCCGATGGAACACGGACTGTTGCTGGCGGGGATTTTGTTCGCACTGGGAATGACCGGTCTTCTGGTGCGCCGCAACTTGATCTTCATCCTCATGTCGATTGAGGTGATGCTCAATGCCGCGGGACTCGCTTTTGTGGTTGCCGGCTCGCGATGGGCACAGCCGGATGGTCAAGTCATGTTCATCTTCATTCTTGCCACGGCGGCGGCCGAGGTCTCTGTAGGGCTGGCGCTATTACTACGATTGTTCCACCAGTACAAATCTCTGGATGCCGATGCGGCGAGTCAAATGAAAGGATAGCGTGCTTCGACTGTTATGGCTGATTCCGGCGTTCCCGTTCGCCAGCTTCATCCTTCTGGCGCTCGCGGGCTCGCGAATTTCCAGAAAGGCTGCCGCCTGCATCGGCGTTGCCGCGATCGCTGCCTCCACGCTGATATCCATACTGGTCACATGGACCTTCCTGACCGCTCCCCCGGCAAACGGCTTTTACACACAAGTGCTGTGGACGTGGATTGATGTCGCAGGCTTTCATCCGCAGATCGCGTTCTACCTCGATGCGCTCTCGCTCATCATGACGCTGGTAGTGACCTTTGTCAGCTTCCTCATTCACCTCTACTCCGCCGAATCAATGATCGAGAGCGAAGGCTACTCCCGTTTCTTCGCATACATGAACCTGTTCGTTGCTTCCATGGTGACGCTGCTGCTGGCGGACAATCTGCTGCTGCTCTACCTGGGCTGGGAAGGCGTCGGGTTATGCAGCTATCTGCTAATTGGTTTCTGGTACACCGATCTCAAGAATGGTTTAGCAGCGCGCAAAGCATTTATCGTGACCCGCATCGGCGATACCGCAATGATCATCGGCTTGTTCCTGCTCTACCAGCATTTGGGTACGCTGAATATTCAAGACCTTATGAGCCGGGCTGCCGCGCAGTGGGCTGTGGGTTCCGCGCTTCCCATCACGGCTGCGGCTTTGTTGCTGGGTGGCGCAGTGGGTAAGTCAGCCCAACTACCGTTGCAGACTTGGCTGCCTGATGCGATGGCCGGACCCACGCCTACAAGCGCCCTAATCCACGCTGCGACTATGGTGACTGCCGGCGTTTACCTCATCGCGCGCACTCACGTGCTTTTTACTATCGCTCCGCCGGTGCAGTTGGCCGTGGCCGTGATCGGAGCAGCCACTTTGTTGCTCGGGGGATGCAGCGCCTTAACGCAGCCGGACATCAAGCGAGTTTTGGCTTACTCCACAATCAGCCAGATCGGATACATGTTCCTCGCGCTGGGCGTGGGCGCCTGGGCAGCGGGCATCTTCCATTTCATGACGCATGCGTTTTTTAAGTCTCTGCTCTTTCTGTCCGCGGGCGTCGTGATTGATGCCCTGCACGAAGAGCACAATATCTTCAAGATGGGCGGCCTGCGCAAAGAACTGCCGCTGACGTTTATCGCATTCCTGGTTGCCGGATGCTCTCTGGCCGGCTTGCCCCTCGTCACTGCGGGCTTTTACAGCAAAGGACTGATTCTGTGGGAGACGTGGTCTTCTCCGCAAGGCGGCACTGTTCTGTGGCTTGCAGGTGTAGTGGGAGTATTCCTGACCGCGCTTTATATCTTCCGCGTCATTTTTCTGGTTTTTTTTGGCGAAGCCAAAGCGCCGGTGACGAAACGGCCCGGATACAAAATAAAGATTCCGCTCATAGTACTGACTGCCCTTTCCGTAGTTGGCGGATTCGTGAATCTGCCCCCATCGCTGGGAAATGAGCCCTTGTTCACCCGGCTACTAAACACTGCGTTGCCGTCCGTCGAGCAAGGGCGTTCCGGTCTGCTTACGGAGATGCGCTCAGAAGGATTCATAACCTTGGCATTTCTCATTGGTCTGGGCATCGCTTATCTGCTTTATCATCGCCGCCGTCAATGGGCGGACGTTCTCGTCGCAATCCCCGCGGGAAAAGCGCTGCATGAATTCTGGTTTGCCGACTGGGGATTCGACTGGCTCTATGACAAGGTCTTCGTGCAGCCGGTGCTGTGGTTTGCGCGCGCCGATAAGGGCGATGTGATTGATGAATTCTACAACGGTGTCGCAAAGCTCAGTGAGTTGCTATACCGCGCTCTGAGTCTTACTGAAAACGGCCGTGTCAGATGGTATGCCGCGGGAATTGCCGCCGGGACTGTCGTATTTATCGCGATTGCGTTGCGCTTATGATTTTGCTTTGGTTGATCGTCATTCTATTGGCGGGTGGGGTGCTCGCATGGGCGGTTGCGCGCTGGAGCGTCCTGGCGTCGCGCTGGATTTCATTGCTCGCGGTGAGCGCGGATTTTGTGATCGGACTCGTCGTCTGGATCCGTTCCGCAGGTCACGTTGATATTCTTCAGCAGCAAGCCTGGCTGATGCAATTGGACTGGAACTGGATTCCTCAGTTCGGCATTCATTTCCATCTCGCGCTGGATGGTCTGAGCTTGCTCCTGCTCATGCTTACCTTCCTCCTCGGCGTGATGTCGGTACTGGCGTCCTGGACGGAGATCCAGAACGGCGTAGGGTTCTTCCACCTCAACCTGCTCTGGGTGCTGGCGGGCATTGCCGGCGTGTTCCTGGCGATGGACTTGTTCTTGTTTTACTTCGCATGGGAACTGATGCTGGTTCCCATGTACTTCCTGATCGCAATCTGGGGGCACGAGCGGCGCATATATGCGGCAATGAAGTTTTTTATTTTCACTCAGGTCAGCGGCCTGCTCATGCTGATCGCAATCCTGGCCCTCTATTTCGCACATCACGCCGCGACTGGTGTTTACACATTTGAATATGCCGACTTGCTGGGCACTCCGCTCTCCCCGCACGCGGCGCTGTGGATCATGCTCGGATTCTTTGTGGCCTTCGCGGTGAAGCTGCCGATGTTTCCCTTTCACACCTGGCTCCCGGATGCGCACACCGAAGCGCCAACCGCAGGTAGCGTGGTGTTGGCCGGGTTGTTATTGAAAACCGGCGCGTATGGCATTCTGCGTTTCGTGGTGCCGCTGTTTCCTGGAGCGGCTCATGCCTTTGCTCCCGTCGCCATGACGCTGGCTGTGGTTGGGATTTTGTATGGCTCGCTATTGGCATTCGCTCAAACCGACCTGAAGCGGCTTGTGGCATATACCAGCGTGAGTCATCTGGGCTTTGTTCTGCTCGCAATGTTTGCCTGGAATAAATTGGCGCTCCAGGGTGCGCTGATCACCATCATCTGCCACGGAATCAGCACTGGCGCGTTGTTCATACTGGTGGGAGCGTTGCAGGAGCGGCTTCATACCCGGGAGCTCAATCGCATGAGCGGATTGTGGGAAACCATCCCGAGATTGGGTGGTGCCGGACTGTTTTTCGCGTTGGCCTCGATGGGATTGCCAGGCTTGGGCGACTTCGTCGGTGAGTTCATGATCCTGCTGGGCACTTATCAACAAAGTAGAATCCTGACGGTGGTCGCCGCAATTGGCATCCTGGCTTCGACCTTTTACGCGTTGAGGTTTGTCCAGTACGCCTTTCATGGGCCCAATATCCACCACTGGAGAGTGCCTGATCTAGTCGCTCGGGAAGCGGTCATCGTCACGCCCATGATTGTCATCCTGCTGTGGTTGGGGCTTTATCCTCAGCCTGTGCTTAATACTTTCAGACCGGCGATGGAAACTCTACAGCAACATGTAGACCAGGCCATGAAGGCGCCGGAGAGGTGAGGATGAACGTTTCTGATCTGGTTGCGCTGGCGCCACTTCTGCTGATCGCGGGAGCTTCCATCCTCGCCATGCTCGCGATCGCCGTGGTGCGGAAGCATTGGCTGGTCCTCACTGTAACCCTGACTGGAATGGCGGCAGCGTTTGGATCGCTATGGTTGGCGGCTCCCATAACTCCACACAGAGTGTCGCCGCTGCTCATCCTGGATCTCTACGCTCTCTTCTACTTCGGCCTGATCATTGTGGCAAGTTTTGCCGTTGCGATCCTGTCCTATGGGTATCTCCAGGACCATACCGAAGCTCGCGAGGAACTCTACGTTTTGCTTCTGGTGGCGACACTCGGTTCGATGGTCCTCGTGGCCAGCAGTCACTTTGTCTCTTTTTTCCTGGGGTTAGAGATCTTGAGCGTGGCGCTGTATGCTCTGTGCGCCTATCTTCACACTCGCAGCCGTCCTCTAGAGGCCGGTATCAAGTACCTGATTCTTGCCGGATCCTCCTCCGCCTTCCTGCTTTTTGGGATGTCTCTGATTTATGCGCAACTCGGCACCATGGACCTCGCCCGCCTGACCGCTTTATTGCCGAGGACGCAGAATAGCCCTCTGGTGCTCTGTGGATTGGCGCTGATCATTACGGGTATTGGCTTTAAGCTCGGTGTTGTGCCATTTCATCTTTGGACTCCGGATGTCTATGAGGGAGCTCCCGCGCCGGTCGCCGCTTTCATCGCAACCGTGTCGAAGGGTACGATTTTTGCTCTGCTGCTGCGATACTTCTATAGTTCCGGTGCACAGCGCTTCCGGTCCGTATTCGTGATCTTCGCCATCATTGCCATTGCGTCAATGCTCATCGGCAATCTTCTGGCGCTACTGCAGAACAACGTCAAACGGATTCTGGCTTACTCCTCGATTGCGCATATGGGCTACTTGCTGGTTGCATTCGAAGCAAATGGCGCCACAGCTTCTGAGGCTGTCGCTTTCTATCTAGTGGCGTACTTCATAACCACCATCGGCGCGTTTGGAGTTGTCACAGTGCTATCCGATAAAGAGCGCGATGCTGACCGTTTGGAAGACTACGTTGGCCTGTTTTGGCGCAGGCCGGTGCTGGCAAGCATTTTTACTCTCATGCTGCTGTCTCTCGCGGGAATCCCGGTGACTGCCGGATTCTTAGCCAAGTTCTATGTGGTGGCTGTCGGCGCGTCCGCGGGTATGTGGGCGCTGATCCTCATTTTGGTTATTTCCAGCGTAATTGGATTGTTTTACTACCTTAGGGTTGTGGTTACGATGTACGCACGCGTACCGGAAAAAGCGGTGCGTGCCGAACTTCACGCCATTGGTGGTAGCTATGTCCTGGTGGCGCTTGCGATTTTGCTGGTTTGTTTGGGTGTATACCCGGGACCTCTGCTGAACGTAGTCAGGACGGTCTTGCCGATATAAGTTAGTTCCACAGCCATGGCAGAAAGCTTCATCTGATAGACCGAGATCTCACTGACGCACGATAACAGGCAGAGGAAACGTAACAGACATCCAGTTCAGGAGTACGTATGATCTCGTTCGACGCGGCCCACAAAGCCGTTCATTATCCGCCGGACCGGCGATTTCGGATCTGGGTCCGGCCGTCGTTCGTCGCAGGAGCAGCCGGGTTGATACTCCTGGTCCTCTTGTTTGCCTGGGGACAGGCCGCTATTTCCGGATTGCCTTATATTCCTCCCATACCCCAGTTTAATGAAGCGTCTCCAACTGGGCCACACGGCTTTCCGCTATGGATCCGCTATGCGCACTTCTTTAATTTTTTATTCTTGATGATGCTGGTTCGCAGTGGTCTCTCCATTCTCATGGATCACCCGCGGCTTTATTTTAATAACGACTGCACGCCGGGAACTGAATGGATCCGGTTCACGCCGTTAAAAGTCCCCAAAGACCGGGTGTGGACGGCGAAAGACGATGCGCGTTACATTTCGCCTGTATTTGCGTTGCCCGGCTATCGCCATACCGTAGGAGTCGCGCGCTCCTGGCACTTTATTGACGTTTATGGATTCATCATTACCGGTTTGATTTTTATTCCCTTGCTTTTTATAACGGGGCAATGGCAACGCGTGGTGCCAACATCGTGGATAGTTCTGCCTCAGGCATGGAACACGTTCGTCCATTATGCCAACTTCCATTTTCCTCCCGAACCTAACGGTTTTTACGGATATAACGCATTGCAGCAATTGGCCTACTTTGCCGCAGTCTTCTTGTTCGCGCCGTTGTCGATCCTCACCGGTGCCGGTATGTCTCCCGCAATGGTGAATCGCTTTTCGTGGTTTCCCCGACTGTTTGGCGGTAGGCAGGGAGCACGTTCGATCCACCTTCTGATGATGCTCGGCTGGGTCGGGTTCTTGATCGTCCACGTAACGCTGGTGGCCTTGACCGGATTTAAGCGAAATATGAACCACATCGTTCTCGGAACGGACAATCTTCGGCCGCTGGGAATGATTCTTGGCTATGTCGGTATTGCGGTTGTGATTGCTTCATGGGTCATCGCTCACTACGCCTCATGGAAGTTTCCGCGCCTGCTGCAACACATTCAAAAGGCAATTTCTCAGCCGCTGCGCCTCGCTACTCTGAATCGATTCTCTCCCAGCCAGCGATACACACAAGCGCAAATCTCGCCATACTTTTGGCCGAATGGCAAAAGGCCAGAACGCGAGGATTGGAAACAACTTTCCGAAGGCAAGTTTCGTGATTTCAAGCTCAAGGTTGGTGGACTTGTGGAGAGACCGGTGGAACTTTCTTTATTGGAGATCCGGGCATTAGGAAAAGACGAGCACATCACCATGCACCACTGCATACAGGGATGGTCAGGGATTGCGCAGTGGAGAGGCATGCCGATGAAAATGCTGATTGACTTGGTCAAGCCAAAGCCATCCGCCAAGACCGTCGTTTTCTTTTCCTTTGGCGAGGGACTGTACGGGGGCGTGTATTACGACACACAGAGTCTGGAGAACGTCCTAAAGCCAGAGTGTCTGCTGGCGTATGAGATGAACGGCGAACCGCTCCCCGACGAATACGGCGCCCCGTTGCGGCTGCGCGTTGAGAACCAGCTTGGCTACAAGATGGTCAAGTGGATTGAACGAATCGAGTTCATTGAATTCGAGAAGCAGATTGGAGAAGGCGAGGGCGGAACCAACGAGGACGATGAGTACTTTGATGAGCTGCCGAACATCTGATGCGAATACCAAGCACTTCAGGACCAAGTCTCGTCTTGAACACGTGGTACTATTGAGCATTGCATAATATAGTTACAGAGGGAACAGTTCCGCCTGCCGCCAGAAGGCAATGACGAGCGTGGGCCGCTTCCGCATGCGGCGCAGAGCCTTGCGGGCGTAGGGGCTTAACTGGCCAAAGTTCTGCGGGCAGAAGTTCGGCAGTTCGTGTTGCTTCCAGTGCGACCACAGGTACTCGACCGGATTCAAATCCGGCGCATAGCCGGGGAGAAACTCCACCCACAAGCGCCCGCGTTGCTGGCGGATGAAATCCCAGGTCATGTGGCTGCGATGGCCGGTCAATCCGTCCTAGACGATCAGCAACTTGCCGGGAATGTGGCGTAGCAAGTGCGCCAGGAACTCGATGACCTGCGGGCTGCGAATGGTCCCGGGAAA
>JBOGLH010000150.1:0-42041 GCA_050746025.1 Terriglobales bacterium
GGCGCTGCCCTTGCAGCACACAATGATGTGGATAAGATCGCCTTCACTGGTTCCACAGAAGTCGGCAGACTTATCGTCCATGCGGCTACCGGCAATTTGAAGAGAGTTTCGCTTGAGCTGGGTGGAAAATCTCCTAACGTGATTTTCAAAGACGCCGATCTGGACGTTGCCATTCCCGGCGCGGCCAGCGGAATCTTCTTTAACCAGGGCCAGTGCTGTTGCGCAGGTTCGCGCCTCTACGTTGAAAAAGATGTTTTCGATCAAGTGGTCGAAGGCATTTCGGCGAGTGCGAAGAAAATTCGCGTGGGCTCAGGCCTGGATCCAAAGACCCAGATGGGGCCGCTGGTTTCCGAAGAGCAACTGAACCGGGTCTGCGGATATCTGGAATCCGGATTCTCGCAAGGGGCGAAGGCCGCGGCGGGCGGGCAAAAGAAGGGCGACAAAGGCTATTTTGTCGAGCCTACCGTATTGGTCGACACCACTGAAGATATGAAAGTTGTGCAGGAGGAAATCTTCGGTCCCGTGGTCGTCGCTATGCCGTTCTCAAGCGCAGAAGAAATAATTCCGCGCGCTAATGACAATGTGTATGGCCTGGCCGCCGGAGTTTGGACACGCGACATCAGCAAAGCGCATCGCATGGCCGAAGCTTTGCAGGCGGGGACAGTGTGGATCAACTGTTACAACATCTTCGACGCAGCCCTGCCGTTCGGAGGTTACAAGCAATCTGGCTGGGGACGCGAGATGGGGCACGATGTCCTGAACAATTACACGCAGACGAAAGCGGTGTGCGCGCGGCTTTAACTTCGAGCAAATGGTTGGGAGAGCGCGGGCGGGACGCAAGCGCCCCCATGATCAGTGTTTAGGACGGGGACAACCCCCGTCCTTTTTTGTTTTTTGCGCGATTCGGTGAATTTTCTGGCAGCTACCGCTCTTGATTTCCTTCGTGAACCTTCGTGTTCTTCGTGGTGATGCTTTGGAAAATCATTAACCACTAAGGACACGAAGGTTCACGAAGGAAACAGATAGGAAATTAGGGAAGGATTACGGCCGCACCAGCGGCATGTCTTTTGGGCTGTGTTCTTCCAGCACCGGCGCATCCTGGCGTAGAAAATCATAGTGTTCAATATGTACGGCGACCGCAGGCTTGCCGCCTGCAACCTGTTCGCAACGCATCACACGCGCGCGACAGCAAACGTTCATGTCGTCGGCCAGCGTGATTTCCGATGGCATGACCAGCGTCATCTCGATCATTTGACCTTCGGCAAGACAAAGATCGGTCCACAGCATCGCGCCACGCGAACTCAGGTCCTGGGTGAAGCCTGAACCGGTGCGGCTTTCGCCGGACACTCGCAACGTAACCGGCAACTGATAAGGGAAGCGCTGTCCAAGACGGCGTTCCACCCGGTTTTGTTCGGCGCTCGTCATCCGCAACACTGTAGCGCAACCCGGCCTTTCCGGAAAGCAAAAAGAGCAGTTTGAGTGCCACAAAACTGCCGATTTGCATCTGAGTACGGCCAAACCGCATCATTGAACGTGAGCCCCGTGCCATCGTCAGAATCCCCGAAATCTCAGCAAACGGAAACGAAATCAGCCGGTCGCAGCCTGCCGGTAACTCTGCGCGCGCTCAAACATCGCAATTTCCAGCTGTTTTTCGGCGGGCAGCTCATTTCCCTGATCGGAACCTGGATGCAAAACGTTGCACAGGCATGGCTGGTTTACCGGCTCACCGGTTCGTCGTTGCTGCTCGGCTCCGTCGCATTTGCGGGACAAATCCCGGTATTCCTGACTTCACCGCTGGGCGGAATCGTCGCCGACCGCTACAACCGGCAACGCGTCGTAATCGGCACGCAAACCGTGTCGATGATTCTGGCGTTTGTTTTTGCAGCGCTCACTCTGGCGCACCGCATTACCGTGAGCGAAATTTTTGTCCTGGCCATTTTGCGGGGTGTGGTGAACGCATTCGACATTCCCGGACGGCAAGCGTTCATCGTGGAGATGGTCGGCAAGGAAGACCTGATGAATGCGATTGCTTTGAACTCTTCAATGTTCAACGGGGCCCGCATCATCGGACCGGCGATTGCGGGAATTGTGGTTGCGAGGGTCGGTGAGGGCTGGTGCTTTTTTGGGGATGCCGTGAGTTACATTGCGGTGATCGTCGGGCTATTCATGATGCAGGTGGCGCCACGCAAAATGCGACCGATGGGATCGCCGCTTGAGCACGTCATCGAGGGCTTTCGTTTCGTGCGCGATACCGCGCCGATACGCTTGCTGCTGTTTTTGTTGGGGCTGGTAAGCCTGGTGGCAATGCCTTACACCGTGCTCATGCCGGTGTTTGCTGATCGCATCCTGCACGGCGGCGCTCGCGGGCTCGGAATTCTGATGGGCGCGACGGGAGTTGGCGCGCTCCTCGGAGCACTAACTTTGGCCACCAAGACTGGCGTTTACGGGCTGGGACGCTGGGTCACGTTTTCCTGCGCCGGCTTCTCGATCTCACTGGTTGCGTTTGCGCTTTCGCGTAACTTCTTGCTTTCGACAGTGCTACTGGTTCCCGTTGGTTTTTGCATGATGCTGCAAATGTCATCGTCGAACACCCTGATTCAAGCCATGGTGCCCGACGAGCTGCGGGGACGCGTGATGTCGGTGTACTCCATGATGTTCATGGGTATGGGACCGTTCGGTGCGCTGATAGCCGGTGCGATTGCCGACCGATTGGGTGCGCCGCTCGCCGTAATTATGGGTGCAGTCGCAGGTCTTGGCGGTGCAGTGATTTTTGGGATGCGGCTGCCACACATTCGCGGAGAGGCGCGGCGTTTGATCATCGCGCAGCAAATGGTCGGTGGGGAACCAGTGCAGGAAATGAGCGCGTCTGCTGTCGAGGATTAGCGGGAGACATGTGAAAAAAAGTTGGAGCCCCCTACCCTGTCACAAAAAGCGCGACAAGAAAGCACCCGGATTTATCAGCGCGTGAAGGACCAATGATGTATGGGGCCGAAGAGAGCTTGCGCGTAATCGAAAATCGATCCGGGCTCGCTTGGCACTGAGAGTGGGATGTAGAAGAACGTCAACACCAACATCAGCAGCGCGCACACTGCCAGCCAGCGGCGGCCGGTCGTGATCTCAGGCCAAGCCGGTACGGCAGGGTGGCGCATTCCACTCAAACGCAGGAGCACCGCCCAGACCAACCATCCCGTCCAGAAGTAAACTGCCAAAGGAATCAACGCCAGAATGGTTATTCGTGAAATGGTCTTATGCGCGCGCGGAGAAACCGCGAAAACAATGTGACCGCCGTCGAGCTGGCCACCCGGAAGCAGATTCAATGATGTGGCAAACATTCCCACCCACGCTGCAACTGCCACGGGATGCAAATAGAGGCGGCTGAGCGGAACTCCCGATAACCCCCGCGCGAAACCCAGCGCGACCAGCGATCTGCGGACCAGATGAAAAATCAGCGGGTATCCCAGCTGAATGTCCGGGGGAAGCGCGCCGATGGGTGCGACCCGCGAAAAGCCAAGAGAGAAAATCAGAACAACCAGGGCGACGACAAATCCCGCGATCGGACCGGCAATACCAATGTCGAAAAGCACGGCCCGCGAACGCAAAGGCGACTTAATGCGAATGAACGCTCCCAATGTTCCGATCAGGGTTGGAAAGGGAATAAAAAACGGCAACGTCGCCGAAACTCCGTAGCGCACACAAAAAAGATAGTGTCCCATCTCGTGCGCCAGCAGGATCAGCATCAGCGTTAAAGAGAAGGGAAGGCCGAGCAGCAAGTGATTTCCCTGCAACGCCCACCGGAGTGAAGGAAAAATGTCACTGCCTAGCGTGAATGGCGGCAGGCCTACCATAAAATTCCACTGCAGCCGCGTTCCCACTACGAGGGTGGTAAAAAACGTCAGCGCCAGCAGCAGGAGGTGTAGCCAATACCTCTGCTTCGGCGGCGTTGCAAACGACACATCCGTGCCATCCGGGGCGTAGATTTCGCTGGGTACATAAACTTCGGGGGAGTTCTGAGTTGACATCTTTCGCTCGAAGGAGAGAACTAGTCCATATCTAGAACAGGCTGCGTCCGCCCCAGACGCCCTGCACCGGTCTGCACTTATTCTATCGTCTGCAGTTCCTTGCCGGGTTTGAATCGCACAGCTTTGCCCGGCGGAATTGAGACCTCGGCGCCGGTGCGCGGGTTGCGCCCGATTCCGGTCTTGCGCGGGCGGACGTTGAAGACGCCGAAGCCCCGCAGCTCAATGCGATCGCCCTGGGACAGCGAGCGCTTCATGCTCTCAAACACGGTTTCAACCGCCATTTCAGCTTTGGTTTTAGTGATACCAGTGCGGTTCACCACTTCATTGATAATGTCGAGCTTGATCACAGGATCCTCATCGCGATGGGAGAGTTGGGATGCCTCAAGTGGTTGATGCTAAGAGAGATATGGAAGATTGTCAATTGACAGGTTTGTTTCGTAAGATGACGGTTCAGCTGTGCAATTAGCTTTTAGCTCTTAGCCGTTAGCCTTTAGCTACCAACCCCGCTCCGTCTGGGTGAGATTGTTTTTTTAGCTAAAAGCCAAGAGCTAATAGCTAAAAAGCTGTTTTCAAGGAGTTTCATGATAAAAAGCGATCGCTGGATTCGCAAAATGGCCCTCGAGCACGGAATGATTAATCCTTTTTCTGAGAAGCAGGTGCGCGAAGGCGTGGTTTCTTACGGGCTTTCTTCCTACGGTTACGACTTGCGCGTGGCCGACGAATTCAAAATTTTTACCAACGTGAACTGCTCGACCGTCGATCCCAAGCAATTTGACGAGAAGTCCTTCGTCACGGTTCGTTGCGATGCCGCACTCATCCCGCCGAATTCATTCGCGCTCGCCCGCTCGGTTGAATATTTCAAGATTCCGCGCGATGTGCTGACCATTTGCGTTGGCAAGTCAACCTACGCGCGCTGCGGAATCATCGTGAACGTTACGCCTTTCGAACCGGAGTGGGAAGGTTTCGTGACCCTGGAAATCTCGAACACAACGCCGCTGCCGGCGCGTGTTTACGCAAACGAAGGCCTGTGCCAGATTATTTTCTTTCAGTCGGATGAAGTTTGCGAAACCAGCTACGCCGATCGTAAGGGAAAATATCAGTCGCAGAAGGGAATTGTGCTGCCGAAGTTGTGAGAAGAACGTCGTGGGTGAAAAACCGTCGTGGGTCGTGCGTCGTTGGTCGAAGTCAAAAACCGAGGCAACCGACAACCAGATTATGGCGCGAACTTGAAACCTTGATTTTACTTCCTTACTTCGCCTTCCTTAAAGATGTACTTGATGGAAGGCTTGTAGATCATCAGGTTTGGCCCGCTGGTGCGGTTTACCTTGATGCACGCCTTGTCATACCACTCAATGCAGCCGTGAACCTCTTCGCCGTCAGTGAGCACGATCACCATCGAAGTCTTTGACTGCATCTGC
Source organism: Terriglobales bacterium (assembly GCA_050746025.1). Lineage (GTDB taxonomy): Bacteria > Acidobacteriota > Terriglobia > Terriglobales > Acidobacteriaceae > Gp1-AA145. Next base: position 5,438 of record JBOGLH010000150.1, read on the forward strand.
TTCTGATAGTAGAAGTTTTCTGCGTTGGTCTGGTCCGGTGGCGGAGACTTACGGGCGCCGTTCGAGCGGTCTTGGGATCGTTCAGCGCGTTCCGGACGGTCGCGGCGTTCGCCTCCGTTTTGTGCCGAATGGGTTGGGCCAGAATGGTTATTGTGGTTTAGTAGGGGGCGAATAAGCTTGCGGCTGGCAAATCCATCTTTTTCAACGGGACGTTCACCGGCCACGGCTGGAATTGCGTCTTTCATGACATCACCTGCGACACGCTCAAATATGCGGCCCACAACGAAAACGGCGCGCTTTATGGGGACAGAGAGGCGTGAGTTGTACTTACCCTAGCACAGCAGGTCGAGAGTGACAATCCCGAGTTCGTTGTAGAAAGTGACGAGAGAAACGGGGATATTGAACCATTGGATCATCGAAGCATTAAAGTCGAATGATTGAATAGCCTAGGTTTGCAGCACTCCGACCTTAAACTCCGGTACATCGGGATTCAGGGCTGCGGCTTCGAGCGCAGTGGTGATGGCTTCCCGGGTATCCACGGGATCAATGATTTTGTCGATCCAGAGTCGAGCTGCTCCGTAACGGGGGTCGGTCTGCTCGTCGTAGGTATTTTTCGTTGAGTCGTACAGTTCTTTTTTTTCTTCCGGAGTGAGTTGTTTGCCGCCACGTTCCAATTGGCGGATCTTGATCTCAACCAGAGTGCCGGCTGCGGAATCGCCGCTCATGACCGCGTATCGCGCTGTGGGCCACGCGAACATGAAGCGGGGATCGTAAGCCTTGCCGCACATGGCATAATGCCCAGCGCCGAATGATCCGCCGAGGATTACTGCGATTTTAGGAACGACCGAATTTGAAACCGCATTCACCATCTTCGCGCCGGCCTTGATTATGCCGCTCCACTCGGCATCGCGCCCGACCATGAAGCCATTCACGTCGTGCAGAAAAACCAGCGGGATCAGATTCTGATTGCAATCCATGATGAAGCGCGCAGCCTTTTCCGCCGATTCGGTGTAGATCACTCCACCAAACTCCATCCGCTTCTTGCCCTCGTGATCGGTAGCCTGCGCATGCAATTTCTGGTTGGCAACGATCCCCACTGCGAATCCACCGATGCGGGCGTACCCGCAGACCAGGGTTTTGCCGTACTCGGCTTTGTATTCATCGAACTTGCTGGCGTCGGTGATGCGGGCGATCACCTCGCGAACGTCGTAGGGCCGCGCCGGCGATGAATCGTAAATCCCATAAATTTCCTCCGCCGCCAGGGCTGGCGGCACAGGCTTTTTGCGGTCCCAGGGCGATTGCCTGCGATATCCCCACTTTTCAATTATGGAGCGAATTCGCAAAAGACAGGCTTCATCGTTGGGCTCATGGAAATCAACCGTTCCACTAATCGCAGAATGCATAGCCGCTCCGCCGAGTTCTTCTGCGGAAATCTTTTGTCCTATCGCGGCTTGCACCAGCGCCGGCCCCGCGAGGAATAGACCACTGCCGTCGGTCATCAATACGTGGTCGCACATCACCGGCAAATATCCGCCACCTGCCACGCACATGCCCATGATGGCCGCAATCTGCGGGATTCCCATCGCCGACATCACTGCGTTGTTGCGAAATACCCGGCCGAAATCGTCAGTGTCAGGGAAGACGTCTTCCTGCAACGGCAAAAATATACCCGCTGAATCGACCAGATAAATGACCGGAATGCGGTTCTCGATCGCGATGTTCTGCGCGCGGATAACTTTCTTTGAGGTCATGGGGAAGAACGCGCCTGCCTTCACCGTGGCGTCATTGGCGATAATCATCACCATGCGGCTCTCGATACGCGCCAATCCAGTTATCACTCCGGCAGACGGCGCGCCGCCCCATTCTTCATACATGCGGTAAGCGGCAAACAGGCCCAGTTCAAAAAAACTTTCCTGATCCACCAGCTTGTGAATGCGTTCACGCGCGGTTAAGCGGCCTTTCGAATGCTGATTCTCGGTGGCTTTTGTGCCGCCGCCTTCGCAGATCTGTTCTTCTTCGTTGCGAATGCCCGAGACCAGGTCGGCGAGGAACCGCATATTGGCCTCGAAGCGCGCCGACGTAGGATCAACTTTGGAGATGAGAATAGAGGTATCCGAAGCCATGTTTCGCGATTGTTACGTTAAATCAGCGGGTGGGGAAGGCGCAAACCCTGAGTGTAGACGCTCGCAACGTCTTCCTGAAACACATTTCGCAGTATCTGTGAGCTAGAGACGTAGCAAGCTACGTCTCTATAATGGAAGAGCGGTTTTCACCACGCATCACCTACACAGGGCTTCAGACCTGCGAATTACTTTTTTGCGTCTGCTGGCTGCAATTCCAGCGCCGCCGAGTTCATGCAATACCGCAGGCCGGTCGGGCGAGGCCCATCAGGAAACACGTGCCCTAAATGCGCTTCGCATTTTGAGCATCGAACTTCGGTCCGCCGCATGCCATGGGTAACGTCCGTCTTTTCTTCAACCGCGCTTTCTGATGCCGGCTTGAAGAAACTCGGCCAGCCGGTGCCAGAGTCGAACTTAGTCTCCGAGCTGAACAGTGGTTGTCCACAGCACACGCAGGTATACGTACCGGGGTCTTTGGTCTTGTTGTATTTGCCCGTGAACGCCGGCTCGGTTCCGGCCTTACGGGTCACATAATATTGGTCAGGCGACAACTGCTCTTGCCATTCCGATTCAGATTTTGTGATTTTTTCAGTCATAAAGCAGCTTTTAGCTCCTTGCTTTTGGCTCTTAGCGAATTCTAAAAGATCTAAAGAATAGATGCGCGACCACGGTTAAAGTGACGACCTCTTGCGAAGCCCCGGGCTGAGTTGAACAGTGAGCACTGGTCTTGACTTCATCGAGCTTCCGGTTCAGAATTCGTGCGCCCGACAAGGAGGGCTTGCATGAAAAAGCTATTGTTGTTCCTGACCCTGGGGGCGGTATCAGCATTCGGACAGAGCGTATTCAATGGCACATGGCGTGTGAATATGGATAGTGCTCAGATTAAAGGCAATGACAAGTATTCGTTAATGGGCGGTATGTATCGCTGTGAGACATGCGCTCCAAAAATTGCAGTGAAGGCAGACGGTAAGGAGCACAAAGTGACTGGCTCGCCGTATGAGGACATGATCAAGGTGAGCGAACCCAATGACCATAGCGTCGAAATTACCACTATCAAAGACGGAAAGCCGGTAGGCCGCAATAAGAAGACGGTTTCAGAGGACGGTAGGACACTGACTACGGAATGGAACTTCGTCTCGGAAAGCGGCAAGGAGGGAAAAGGGAAATTCACCTCAGAGCGGGTGGGCGATGCTCCTGCAGGCGCCAACAAGATCTCGGGGGAGTGGCATGCCAACAAAGTCGAAGACGCCTCCGACAGCGTGAGCACATTCACCTACCAAGTGACTGGCGATAGCCTGTCGATGAGCGACCCAACCGGAGATTCTTACACCGCTAGGCTCGATAGCAAGGACTATCCGTACAAAGGAGACCCCGGTACCACAAGTGTTTCGGTGAAGAAAATTGACGACAACACAATTGAAGAAACTGACAAACGGAAAGGCAAAGTGATTAGTGTTGCCCGCATGATGGTCGATATGGATGGTAAGACAATGAAAATTCACGTTGACGACAAACTTCACAGTACGGTCGCGGACTGGACGGCTTCTAAACAATAGCTCGACTGCAAAGGAAAAAACCCCGCTAGCCGGCGGGGCTTTTTTTTGAACGCTAGATCCACTATTGTTTGGCCGCGGGTTTCTCATCGCTCTTTGCTTTAGGCATTGCCTTCTCGTGCATTGCAGATTTGGGCTTCCAGAAACCCGGGTCGGCCTTCACCCAGGCATCTGGCGGATAGCTCATTGCCGGATTGAACAAAAACAGATTGGTCTGGGTAAACTCGACGGCTGACGATTCGAGTTCACCCAGTTTTCTCATCCCATCTTCGCCCATGTTTTCAGCAAACTGCTTGTCAGTTGCCATGCTCTTATCTATCTCAGATGCTGATTTCATGGGGATAAACACCAGATAAGTTAGGTCTTCCTGGCCGTACATGGCTTGGTAAACTGCCCAATGCACATCGGGAATTTTTTCGTAGGCGTCTTTTACCAGTTTGACCAGAGCGTTCCACTCCTGGCGGTGTCCTGGACGAACCCGGTATAAAGAAATCTCGAAAGCGCGCATGTGAGCAATGTCGACCGGCCCACGCAGGCTTTGGTCTTCTTCATAGGTGAACACGCCAGCGTCAGTTTCAGTGAGCAGGTCACCGTCGGCGAGTGCCGCACGGTCCGTTGCGGCTGAGAGAGTGGGGTTCATCTGTTGCGCCATGGCATCTTTTTCCCAGGCTTCAAATGAGTCGTAGCCGACGAAAAACAACGTACGGTTTTTGCCAGTGAGAGAATTGGCGGCAAAATAATGCGTCGGCCATTTGGCGCGGGCGAATGCCTGCACAAAGGCGCTCTCGGATTTTTCATGAACCGCTCCACTTTTACCTGGTTTGGTAAATTCGCGGTCGATAAGCAATACTTTTGGCGGAGGCGTGGTTCCTTCGGACGTTTCCTGGGCAACGGCCACGCTCAGGCCGACGCTTAAGAGTGTTGCTCCCAATAGACAACTACTGATGATCTTCATAGATGTGACCCTCCCCGGGTCGAGAAGAGATACTGCTTGAGATGTGGAGGACTTGCGCGGCCGCTCTGGCCCCAATTCCAGAGCAGGGCGGAGATTATCTGAACGGAAGGGTGAAGTCAAGGCAGGGAACAGAGGATGGAGTCGAAATCTTTACCCACGGTTCCGAGTTGGCGTGGAACTGTCACAGTCAAAAGCCCCACCCTCTCGCGAACAACGCGAGACGGATGGGGCACCCGACCGGAATATTATTTTCGACCTGCTATTGCGGAGTCGGCGCCGGCTGTGGGGTTTGCTGGGGCGACATAACGGAGTCAGCATTCGGGCGCGGCGCCACATACGGAATTTTTGGCATGTGGGTCACCTCGCCTTTTATCGCGTCCTCCATCACGATACCCGCGTGTTCGAGCAGCAGGCCGGTCGAGCGATCGAGTTCGACTTCGGCCTTTTCATAAGCGGCCTCAGCGGAGACCAATTGCGACTGCGCTGCGGCCAGTTGCGATTGATAGTTGAGAACGCTTGTGCCGGTCGAAGCCCCCAGCCTGAATTTCTTCTGTTCAGCCTCCAGCGATTGTTGGCCTAGATCAACTGCGGCCTGGGCAGCCTGCACGGACGCGCGGTTCTGAGTGACGGCGAATTGCGCGTTCCGCACCTCAATGCGGACTTGGTTGTCGATTTGCTGCAGTCGCATTTGGGTTTGCCGCAATTCAAGCATTGAGCGGCTGGAGAGCGCCTGTGCTTGACGATTCAAAATAGGAATGTTGAGGACTACTCCCACGCCTTTGTCTGGCGAGCTAGAATCCACCAATCTGTTAAGAGTGGTTCCGTATCCGCTGGAGGAGATCGGAGAACAAGTTCCGAATGGGCAAACAAATTCAGGACTCTGGACTCCGCCAATTCCGGATCCACCGTAATAGGCAAACAGGTCCAAGCTGGGCAAGAGGGCATTCTTAATGGCTTTGACGCTGATCTCACGGTTGTTAAGGTCGATGCGATTTTCAGCCAAGTCCGGACGATGCTGGAGCGCTTCGTTCACCAAATCTTCCGTGGGCACGACAGGCTCTTGCTGGGGCAACGCCATAGTCGTAGTCGGAATCACTTCCGCGTTGGCCAGGTTAGGATCTTGTAACGTGCGACTGAGGGCGTTCTTCATCAACAATTGCTGCAGGTCGAGGTTGGTTTGCGCCTGCACCAAATTCTGTTGGTCGGCTGCCACTGTGTTCTGCGCGCGAACACTTTCAATCGGCGCAAGGGAACCAATCTGCACTTGCTTCTGGGTATCAGATAAGGTCTTTTGCGCAAAGGCGAGCGCCTCTTGCTGAACTCTCACGTTCTCGTAGGCATAAACCAGATTCCAGTAAAGATTTTCCACTTGGTCAACGGTGGTAATGATCTGAAGCCGGAATGCCACATCAGTAATTTCGCGATTGTTCTTGGCGATTCTTATCAGACGATCGTTAGGTACAAAACCGAAGCCCTGTAGCAGATGTTGACTCAGTTGAAACTTGAAGCCAGAGCTCAGTTGAGGACTAAGAGTCGTAAAAGGATTGTTCGTGGTCACGCGAGAATTAGTGAAGCCTACTTGCATGTTCGTGCCCCAGTGGAAGCCCTGGTTGTAAGAAAAATTCGCTGTGCCGGTATTTTGGACTGTACCTGCAGCATTACAAAAAGCGCTCGCACAAGCGGTGCGTGAGTGATCGATCTGCAAGGTGCTGCTGATAATAGGATCGAAGCTGGTGATACCGGGACCCAAACCCTCGGTTGTGTTCACAATTCCGGAAGTTCCAGCGCCAATACCACCAGCCCCTGAAGACGTCCCACCTGGGCCGGATCCGACGGCTCCACTCAAACCGCCCACCCCGCCTCCGGGGGTATTTTGTACGACGCCGTTATTAACACCCAGAATCTGATTTGCTCCTGCTTTGGCGCGCAATATATCAGTATCGGCAATATTCAAGTTGTATCGCGAAATGCCTATGTCTAAATTGTTTTCGAGTGCCAGCGCCACCGCGTCATCCATAGACAAATAGATCTTGCCATCACGTATGAGCTGGTCGATGCGCGGAGTATTGCTCAAGTCTGGCGGCGGTACATCACGCGGGGTGTAGGGCGCGATAACGTTGGGAAAAGCCCGCTTAGGCTTGGCATAATCCTCAACCACAAATGGGTGCTGGTGCGACGACGGAGCTGCGGGCAAAGCCTGCGAAGAAGAAGATTGCTGCGAAGTGCTTTGCGCGGGAGCAGGCTGCGCGTCTTGCGCCCAAAGTCCGAGCGGAAAAGCGAATAATAAGGTCACCGCTATCCCATGTCGAAGAGCGTGCTTCAAAGAAGACAAATACATTTCTATTTTCTCCATCATTTTTAACTGCTGTGCAAATAAATCGTGGCCGGGAGTGGTAAACAATCTTTACAGTCACTGCTTATTACGACAAAAGCTTGCCTCTGGTTCCAGATTTTTGTCCGGTTGATTCCCTGCGACCCGCAAAGCACAAATCGGGCGCGACGTCATTAAGGTCTAGTGTGAAAAAGAATGCACCAGTATAGCCGAGCAGTTGGACGCAAACGCCGCCCACCGCAAAACAAACATTGGTTGTAATCTTGGATGCAGCTTCATTTCTGAAGATTCGATTTCTGCATGCGCAATCTCAAGCTGACCGTTGCCTACGACGGCACCGACTTTGCTGGATGGCAAATCCAGCCCGATGCAGCTACCGTCCAAGGGACCTTATCATCAGCTATTGGACGGATCACGGGAGAAAAAGTACTCCCCCAGGGCTCGGGAAGGACTGATGCAGGAGTGCATGCTCTCGCGCAGGTCGCGACGTTCCAGACGGAGTCGGTGATTCCGGTCGCCAATTTGGTTGGGGCACTGAACGACATTCTGCCCGCTTCGATCCGGGTGCTCGCGACAGACGAAGTTGCGGCAGATTTCCATCCCAGAAAGTCGGCACAGGCGAAAACTTACCGCTATCGGATTTATCGCGAGGCGATTTGTCCGCCGCTACTGGCGAGGTACGTTTGGCATTATCCTTATCCGCTCAACGAAAATGCCATGCGAGACGCCGCGCCGCTGGTAGACGGAGAACACGATTTCACTTCATTCGCCGCGGTTGATCCTGAGCGCGGGCGAGAAAGCATTTCGAATGTGCGCCGGATTTTCTCTTCGCAATGGCGTAAGGAATTGTGCGAATTGATTTACGAAGTGCAAGGCAGTGGTTTTCTTCACCACATGGTTCGCAATCTGGTAGGAACTTTTCTGCTCGTGGGGAAGGGAACATTGACGGCGGCAGACGTGACTCGGATTCTGAAGGCTAAGGATCGTTCCGCCGCGGGCGCGACTGCTCCGCCGAACGGTTTGTTCCTGGTAAACGTGGAATACTGACGCTGCAATACAAATGGCGACTGAAATTCAAATCGGTGCTAGGCAAATCGTCGTAAAGAATCCCGCGACTGGCGAGGTGCTGCGGGAGTTCACCTGTGCATTACCCGCCGAGGTGTCAGAAGCGGTATCGCGCGCCCAGGATGCGCAGCCGGCTTGGGAAAAAGTGTCGCTGAGGGACAGGCTGTCAGTGGTCAAACAATTCCAGCGCCTGCTCAGCGAGCGCAAGGAGCGGATCGCTCGCGTAATTACTTCTGAGAGTGGCAAGCCCTACGCCGAGGCGCTGCTCACCGAGATACTGGTCGTGCTCGATACGGCGCGTTTTCTTCTTAACGAAAGCCACGACATTCTTCGCGAGACGCCAGTGACGCATGGAAGCCTGGCGGCCAAAGCTAAGCGTGGCCGGTTAATTCGCGAGCCGCATGGTGTCCTGGGAATCATTTCGCCGTGGAACTATCCGTTTGCGATCCCCGCGAGCCAGTTTTTAGCTGCGTTGGTGGCTGGGAATGCAGTGATACTAAAGCCGTCCGAGCTGACGCCGCTTTCTGCGCTCGAACTTTCGTCGCTAATTCGCGATGCCGGATTTCCGGAGAATATTTTTCAGCTGGTTCTCGGCGACAGCGCGACCGGCGCAGCACTCGTGGAATCCGACATCGATAAGTTGATCTTTACCGGAGCTGTTGCGACGGGCAAGCGAATCGCGCAAACCGCGGCAGCCAGGCTTCTTCCCGTCGTGCTCGAACTGGGCGGCAAAGATCCCATGATAGTGCTCGACGACGCGAATGTTGAGGTCGCGTCGAGTGGGGCGGTTTGGGGCGCGTTTGTGAACGCTGGACAAGCTTGTTTGTCGCTGGAACGCTGCTACGTTCACCGTAGTATTTATGAGTCATTCGTTTCCAGGTGCGCCGAAAAAGCTAAGCAGCTTCAATTGGGCAACGGGATGGATAGTGCCACGGACATCGGTCCACTGATTCATGAACGCCAGTTGCGCACCGTAGAGCAGCATGTCGAAGACGCACGGTCGCGGGGAGCACGAATATTGACTGGAGGTAAAAGAATGCAGTCACTCGGGGCAAATTTCTATTCACCTACGGTCATTGCCGATGTTACGCACGAGATGCTCATCATGCGCGAGGAAAGTTTCGGCCCGGTGCTTCCGATTATGGCGGTTGATTCAGACGATGAAGTTATCCGCCTGGCGAATGATTCCGAATATGGACTTGCCGCCAGCGTGTGGACCAGCAATCGATCACGCGGAGAGAGAATTGCCCGCCGCATCAAAGCCGGAACTGTGATGGTAAACGACGCTGTGTCCTGCTATGGAATCAGCGAAGCGCCACATGGCGGAATCAAAGCCAGCGGAATCGGACACACCCACGGGAAGCTCGGCCTCGGTGAAATGGTCCGGGTGAAATATCTGGACGTGGATTCACTGCCGGGAATCAAAAAGCCGTGGTGGTATGGTTACGGTGCGTCTATGTCAAAAGCCGCCGAGGCTTTTTTAGATTTCCAGTTTGCGGGGAAAATGGAGCGCCGGTTAATTGGAGGAATATGCTCGTTTCCGTTAATTAGCCGGCGCAAACTTTAAGTAATTCTTTAATGTTTGGGCCTACCGCCGTCCGGGGTTTTGTTCGTAATACTGCTCGCCTTGCTGAACCTGCTGGATGGCTTGATTTACGAGTTCCATGGCTCTTTCCCGGTGCCCGCCCTTGTTAGGAGTTGCCCGTTGCAGCTCTTCTCTGGCCTGCTGCAGGTGCCCCAAGGCCGCGCTCATATGTGGTTCGTGACGAGCCATTCCGCGGTTTTGGGCAAACAAGCCCATGCCTGCCAAAAGCAGCAAGGTACTGAGTACCCCAATCACTCGGTTACGCATAATTCCTCCAGTGCTTGATTCGAACAAGGACTGAGACGGTCGTGTCTACGCGCGGGTTGCTCGGTTCACTACAGAATTCGGGATCGGACCGCAGCGTCTGCTAAACTGTCTCGCTTTACGGAATTAGCCTTACTGAAAATCCATGAAATATCTGCTTGGAATCGATGTCGGCACCGGTGGAAGTCGCGCTGTACTCACCGACCGAAACGGTGAAATTATAAGTTCCGCTACCTGTGAGCACGTTCCGTTCGCATCTCCAAAAACTGGGTGGGCAGAGCAGGACCCTAAAGATTGGCATCGCGCCACCGGGTCCGCGGTGCGCCAGGCGATCTCTGCTGCCGAAATTGATGCTTCTGACATCTCTGCAGTCGGGCTTGCCGGGCAGATGCACGGCGCGGTTTTGTTGGATGAGAACAATGAGGTGTTGCGTCCGGCACTGATCTGGTGTGACCAGCGCACGCAGGCGCAATGCGACTGGCTCAACACAAAAATTGGCGAAGCTAAAATTATCCAGCTCACCTGCAATCCCGCGCTCACCAATTTCACGCTGACAAAATTGCTGTGGGTACGTAAAAACGAGCCGGAAATCTGGAAGCGATTCCGCCGCGTGCTGCTGCCGAAAGATTATGTCCGCTTTCGGCTGACCGGCGAGCAGGCCATGGATTTCGCCGAGGCATCAGGCACATTGATGCTGGATGTGGCTCATCGCCGCTGGTCGGAAGAAATGATGTCCGCGGCGGAGCTGCCGATGAGTTGTCTGCCCGAACTGTACGAATCACCAGAAATTTGCGGGCGGATCTCTGAGGCGGGAGCGGCGCACACCGGTCTGAAAGCAGGCACTCTGGTTGTTGCGGGCGCCGGTGACCAGGCAGGGGGAGCCGTCGGCATGGGAATTGTTCGCGCCGGCACGGTGAGTGCAACCATCGGCACCTCGGGCGTCGTCTTCGCAGCCACTGATACTCCCGCCATGGATCGCCAGGGGCGGGTTCATACCTTTTGCCACGCCGTGCCTGGAAGATGGCATGTGATGGGGGTAACGCAGGCCGCAGGGTTATCTTTTCGTTGGTTCCGTGATTTGCTTGGAATGCGGGCTTCCGATCTCTCTTACGACGATCTGACGCGAGAGGCTGCGACCGTGCCGCCAGCTTCAGACGGGGTTCTCTGGGCCCCGTATTTGATGGGCGAACGCACGCCGCATCTCGACCCCGACGCACATGGAACCCTGACGGGACTGGCTGCCAACCATACTCGTGCCCACGTGGTCCGCGCCATTCTCGAAGGAGTGGCTTTCAGCCTGAAGGATACGTTTTCACTTTTCGCCGAAATGCGGGTGCCGGTGGGCATTGTGCGGCTGGGCGGCGGGGGCGCCCGGTCACCTCTGTGGCGGCAAATTCAAGCTGACGTTTATGGTCATGAAGTTGAAATATTGGCCGCGGAGGAAGGTGCGGCTTATGGAGCTGCTCTGCTGGCCGGCGTTGGAGCGAAGTTTTGGGCATCGGTCGATGAAGCCTGCGATGCCATAGTTAAAGTGCAGCACACGGTGCGACCCGATCAAGCTGCGGTGAAGGTTCTATCAATTCAATATGAAAAATTCCGGCAACTTTATCCCGCCCTCAAGCCACTATTCGCGCACCATCACTCGGACGCATAGCCGGCGGTCATTTGTTATCGTTACTTATGGTTGAGGTTACATGCAGCGGATTACTTTTTGATCTCGATGGCGTACTGGTCGATTCGACTCCGGCGGTTGAGCGCGTGTGGACCAAGTGGGCGATCGCGCACGGTCTCGATCCCGAAGAAACCGTCAGGCAAGCGCATGGACGTCCGAGCATAGCGACCGTCCGCGATATTCTTCCAGGCGCCGACTTCGAAATGGAAAATGAAGTCATCCTTCGTGGCGAGATCGAAGACACCGAAGGAGTGATTCCGCTAGCCGGCGCCCGCGAGCTGCTGAGTTCGCTTCAAGATCACCAGTGGGCGCTGGTGACGTCGTGTGCGCGTCCCCTGGCGGAAGTGCGATTAAAGGCGGCGGGCCTACCCAGGCCGCGAAATTTTGTGACCTGCGACGACGTGCGCAACGGAAAACCGGATCCCGAACCTTATATAAAGGGTGCGGCGTTGTTGGGTATTTCTCCCTCGAAGTGCGTCGTTTTTGAAGATGCGCCAGCCGGTATTCGGGCTGGAAAAGGCGCTGGGGCGCTGGTGATCGCGCTACAGACTACTTCCCCGGATTCCGAACTGGAGGAGGCTGGAGCGGACTGGATCCTGCCGGGTTATCGGAATCTGTCTGTAACCCACACCGATCACGGCTCGAATTTGCTCCGGCTTTTGCTGAAGTTGTGAAAAAGGCTGCACAATCCTGTTCTGCATGTAAAAAGATTGTCAATCACTGAACCAGTTACTTTGTGATGGTGGAAGTAGTAGTAATCTTGACCCAGTTCCGCTGAATTGCGCGAGAACCAAAGGGGTAGAAATGCTGCGCACCGCAGAGAACCTGACGCCACCTTCCTTCCAGAGTAGCCCACAGAAATTTCAGCAGCGGGTCAATGTGTCTCCCACCGAGCGGATTCTGGTGGTCGAAGATGACCATGCAGTGCAAAAGGCCTTACGTCGCTTGTTCGAAGCGGAGGGATATGCGGTTCAAGTAGCTCCTGACGGGAACGCCGCGGTAGAGAGCTTTAATACGACGGCACCATCCGCCGTTGTCCTCGATCTGCGATTGCCCGGCTTGGGCGGACGCGAAGTATGCCGCGAGTTCAAACAACAGGCTCCCGCGGTGCCCATAATTGTGCTGAGTGCAACCAGCGACGTTTCCGATAAAGTTCTACTTCTGGAACTTGGCGCCGACGACTACGTCACCAAGCCCTTTAGCCCGCGCGAATTGTTGGCAAGAGTTCGCGCCGCGTTAAGAAGGACCGTGCGCCCGATCGCAACCGATAAGTGCTCATTCGCCGATATCTCTGTGGACTTCACGAAGATGGAAGTGATCCGTGAAGGGAAGGCTCTTGCCTTGACCGCGCAGGAATTCAAAACTCTGAAATTTATGCTCCAGAATCCCGAGCGGGTCATTACCCGCGACGAACTACTGAACGAAGTCTGGGGATACCACAATTATCCTTCCACCCGCACCGTTGATAACCATATTCTCAAGCTGCGTCAGAAGCTGGAGAAAGATCCCGCAAATCCGGTGCACTTTCGCACAATTCACGGTGTAGGCTATAAGTTCGTGGCTTAGATCGCGCCGTCGCCAAAGGGACAGTATGGTAACAATCCGCCTCAGAACCAAGTTTTTGCTCTCCATGGTTCTAATCTCGGCAGGATTGACTTCATTGAGCCTTCTGCTGGTTCGTCAAAGTGTGCAATCGCAGGTGCGTCAGGAAATCGTCGCCGATCTCCACAGCTCGGTTAGCACCTTCGGGAGTTTCCAACAGGAGCAGGAAGCTACCCTCAGCCATTCGGCTGATCTTCTTGCAGATTTGCCGACTTTGCGGTCTTTGATGACGACCAATCATGAAGCCACCATTCAGGATGGCTCGAATTCTCTGTGGCAACTCGCCGGCAGCGACCTTTTTGTTCTTGCAAACCGAGGCGGAAAAATTGTGGCGCTGCATACCAACTCGTCCGGTTTCACCAAGGAAATGGCGCAGAGTTCGTTTTCATCGTCATTGGATCGTCAGGAACGCTGGTGGTATGGCGCGAGACACCTTTATGAAATTTTTCTGAAGCCGATTTATTTCGGCCCCGCATCTTCTGGCACCGTACTCGGATTTCTGGTGATCGGCCGCGAGATTGACGAACGGGTTGCCTCCCAAATTGGCCGGGTCGCGAGTAGTCGCGTCGCGTTCTACTATGGCGATGCGATTGTCACCAGCACTCTAAAGCCAACGAATCGTGCCGAGTTGATGAAGCAGAAATTGCCCGGCAAGCAAAGCTCAGAGCCGGTATCGTTGGAATTGGGCAACGAGCGTTTTCTAGCCACCACGCTGGACCTTTCGCCGCCCGGAACTCACGGGGTCCGCTTGGCCGTCCTCAAGTCTTATGACGCGGCGACCGCTTTTCTGCAGAAGATCAATCGGTTGTTACTGGCGCTCGGTTTGCTCGCAGGTTTGGTGGGAAGCGCTCTGGTATTTTTTATTTCGCATACTTTCACCAGGCCGTTATCGAGCCTGCTCGCCGGAGTTGCAGCTTTGGAGCGTGGCGATTTCAATTACAAGCTCGATGCGACGGGTGGAGACGAAGTCGCCGAACTGGCGCGTGCGTTCGATCGCATGCGGGAGAGCCTGGCCCATACGCAGCAGAATCTGCTCGAATCCGAGCGCCTGGCGACGATCGGGCGAATGGCCAGCTCGATTTCTCATGACCTTCGGCACTCGCTGGCGGCGATTGTTGCGAATGCTGAGTTTCTTTGCGAACAGCACCTTTCGCCCGATCAGCGGGACGAACTTTATGAAGAGGTCCGAGCCGCGGTAGGCCGAATGACGGAGTTGATCGATTCCTTGCTTGAGTTCTCCCGTACCCGTGCATCACTTCGGCCGACTTACGGAAATCTGCGAGATACGGTGGACACGGCGATTGAAACTCTGAGATCAAATCCGCAGTTTCGCGACGTTCCAATTGCCGTTCATGAGCGTGGCAACCTTGAAGGGTGGTTTGATCACCGCAAACTGGAGAGAGCATTTTCAAATCTCTTTCTGAATTCCTGCGAATCGGTAGATCGGAACCTGGGAAGAATCGATGTGTCCATTACGGAAAGAGCCTCGGCAATTGAAATCACGGTTGCTGATAATGGCCGCGGCGTTCCGAACGCGATCCGCGCCACCCTGTTCGAACCTTTCGTAAGTCAAGGCAAGGAGAACGGCACCGGACTTGGCTTGACCGTGGTCCAGAAAATCGTTCAGGATCATGGCGGCGAGGTAGCCGTAGAAGGGACTTCACCTGAGGGCACAGTCTTCCGCGTCACTTTACCGCGTCCGGTTCCTACCGCGGGAATCAGTGAGCCAGGAAGCAGCGAAGACTCCGTTTCCGCAGGCGGCGTAAACTCTACGAAACGGGTTTAACGCAAGCCTGTCTTACCCGCAAAAACAGTTTTTCCGGAGGCAACTTGAAACTGCCAAACCTCTCTTTCATCCGTTCAGTGAAATTGTTTGCTGTGATGAGCGTTGTTGGAGCCGGGACTTTTCTGGCCTCAGCGCAGCAGGCGACGAGCGCCGCTTCCGAGCCCGATCTCGCGGATTCAATTCGCCAATTGCGGGAGCAGATACAAGACCTCCGCAGTGCCGTTTCTGAAGTGAAATCGGAAGCCGCCGAGTACCGTGCTGAAAATCAGGAGCTGCGCAAAGAACTGGAGAGTATGCGGGGCACTGCTAAAGCGGCACAGAATTCGCCGCGAGAAAATTCTTCCACGGCTGCTCGGGTTCCAGCATCAAATCCTTCCACAGAACAGCGCGTTTCCGCTCTCGAGGAGACGAATCAGGTCACCCAGAGCGAGCTGCGCACCCTGTATCAAACAAAGGTGGAGAGCGCCTCGAAGTATCGCGCGCGCCTCTCTGGCATCGTTCTGTTGAATCTGTTTCACAACCGCGGGGCAGTTGACAATCTCGACGTACCGACCTATGCGTCCTCCTTCGGACCCTACGGTTTAACGCCTGCATTCGGGGCTACCCTGCGCCAGTCCGAACTTGGCTTGGAGGTATTTGGACCGGAGCTGGCAGGTGCGAAGACGCGCGGCCAGGTGCAATTGGACTTCGGGGGAGGGTTTCCCGCGGGGGCCCTTGACGGCGTCAACACCGGAATCGTCCGGCTGCGCACCGCCAACATGCGCATGGACTGGGACAACACTTCATTAATTGTGGGACAGGACAGTCTTTTCATTTCGCCAAATTCGCCAACCTCATTCGCTTCACTACTGGTTCCGAGTTTTGGCTACTCCGGAAATCTTTGGTCATGGACGCCGCAAATTCGTCTGGAACGCAAATTCAATTTTTCCGACGATCAAAGCTTTTCTGTACAAGCCGCGATCCTGGACAATGTGACCGGTGAGTCCTCTTACGGGTCGCATCGCCTGCCGCAAGCGGGAGAAGCGTCGGGACTACCGGCTTACGCCGCGCGGACGGCATGGACAAAAGATATAAGTGGAAGGCCGCTCACGTTGGGTGCAAGTGGTTATTACTCTCGACAAAACTGGGGCCAGGGCTGGATTGCCGATGGCTGGGCGGCAGTTGGGGATTGGAGGGTTCCGCTTTCGTCACGCTTTGAATTTTCCGGTGAGGCTTATAGAGGCAGGGCAGTGGGTGGCCTAGGGGGTGGGATCGGGCAGTCGGTTCTTATCAGCGCGAACCCCAACAATTTCGCTCCCGATTTTCTGCCGCTGAATTCCGTCGGAGGTTGGTTGCAGCTCAAATTTGCAGCGACCTCGCGTGTCGAATTCAATGGCGCCTTTGGAACTGACAATCCGTTTGCCAGTGATTTTCGCGCAATTCCATCCCCCGCCGGTGTGTATCCTAATCCACTGACGGTCAATCGCAGCACGATGGCGAACTTTATTTATCGTCCTCGCTCTGATTTGCTGTTTTCTGGCGAGTACCGTCATCTGCGCACATCGGAGTTCTTTAGTCTCTACAGCGCTGATCAAGTAAACGTAATGATGGGAGTTCTGTTTTAATGAGTTGTCTAATAAGCAAAGCACTGATCGGTATCATGACTTTGGTGTGCCTATGCGCGCAAGCTCAAAACGTCACGGTTTCGGGTCGCGTCAAAGTCATTGACAACCATTTCAGCGCGGAGTCATTGCACGCGGAAAATGTTGTGGTGTGGCTAACGCCAATCGGCACCGAACCGGAGGCGAAGTTTGTGCCCAAACAGCCGCTGGTTCTGGTGCAGCACCACAAGAGCTTCGAGCCGCACCTGCTTGTGGTTCCAGTCGGGGCCGTGGTGCAATTTCCTAATCACGATCCATTTTTTCACAATGTGTTTTCGCTTTTCGAGGGCAAGAGGTTCGATCTTGGACTTTATGAAGCCGGGACCACTCGCAATGTTAGCTTCGACCGGCCGGGAATCTCATTCATCTTTTGCAATATTCATGCTGAAATGAGCGCGATCGTGGTTGCCCTGGATACTCCTTATTACGCCGTCTCTAACCGCAAAGGCGAGATCACAATTCCGCGGGTCCCCCCGGGGCCATATACTTTGAAAACCTGGGCAGAGACCGCCTTGCCAGAAAATCTGAATGCGTTAACTAGAGAAGTTACTGTTTCCAAAAATAGTTCGAATCTCGGGGTAGTAGAGATTACCGCCGGTATGGTTTCCACAGCGCACAAGAACAAATTTGGCATGGACTACGAACCTCCCGCCCCAAATAGCCCCGGTTACCAACAGCCCTGAAGGTAGAAACTACATTGCTATTTTTGGCGCGTTGCCGTGATCGAGGCCGGTGAGACGCGTAAATTCAGCGATGGCTATAGCACTTACCTGCAGGTATTCCTCCAAACATGGGGCTTTTGCTCTGCCTTTGGTTACTTACGGGAAAGTACTTCAGGTATGTGGGTGAGCTCTCTGGTTATGCCTATCATTGGCTAGCAATGAGAGAAGAGCATATAAAGCGTTCACGGGGCAATGCCGCTTCGGGTGGGTTTACCCTCACCGAAATCCTTGTTGTTCTAGCCATAGTGCTGACTCTGGCCGGTGTAGCATTTCCCATTTTCACGCGGGTTTCTTACAACATACGCTTGAAGTCGGCTGCCGTTAACATTTCCGGCCTCATGCAACAGGCGCGGATTCTCGCGGCAAGACAAAATGCGGTTTACGCAATTGTAATACCCGCTGCGGGAGGACAAGCTTGTATTGACCTGAACCTGGATGGAGGGTGTCAGTCGACCGAACCGGTGATCAAGTTCAGTTCGAATGTCATACCCGCCACGGCCGCTCCGGACGGCTCTGGGGGAACGCCAACGGCATATGTGCTTTCCGGCGATACCGGCACAACTAACTACGACAATGCTACTACCCTTGCTTACTCCGCGCGGGGTTTGCCCTGCGCCTATGCCAGCTCGACTTGCAGCACTCCAGCGGCCGGCTACTTTGTTTATTACCTTAAAGATCCTAGGCCCGACGGAACTATAGGTTGGGCTGCGGTGGTTGTGACCAGGACTGGAAGAACCAAGTCCTATACATGGAATGGAGCGTCATGGGACTGATCAGACGCAGGAAAAACATTCGCGCTGCTAAGCAGCAGGGCCTGACGATCATCGAGCTCCTCATCGCAATGGTCGTTCTGGCGGTCGGAATTCTAGCCTCTATGTCACTGGTGATTATGGCGATCAATGGTGACTTTCGCAGCAAGCAGCAAAGCAACTCGACCGTCCTGGCGCAAATGGTGACGGAAAAGATCATGAGCATTCCGGCTTATACGAATCCGACGTTGATAATTACCGATTGCGCAGGCACGAACTTAAACATCGCCACGGCTGCCGGCGGTGGAGCGTTAACTTCGTCGGGCGATATGGATTACACCCAGGCCCGGGTCGCGAATTACAACATGGCCTACACCGATTGCGGCACGCTCAACCGGCAAATGACCTACGACGTGCGTTGGAAAATTACGACTATAAGCACTTATGCCAAGTTGCTGACAGTTTCGGCGCGATTGAAGGCGATCACTAGTGGAGGAACCACCGGCAGCGCTTTTGGCCCGGTGGTGACCATCAAGACCATAGTTGGACAGGGAACATAGCCATGAGAAAACTTTCCGAGAAACAAAATGGCCGGGAGCGTGGGTTCACGCTTGTCGAAATGCTGATCGTCATTGCGATCCTGGCCACGGTCACGGGTGGCATTTTCCTGCAGCTCAATACTGCACAGCAGCGCATCAATACTGAGCAAACCAAGGTCGATAACTTGGACGAAGCCCGCGATTTTGTGGATCAATTCTTTCGTGACATCAACCTGATTGGCTATCCCAATGGGCATATGATGAGTTTCTTACCCATGAGTCCGGCGTCGGCTCTCGCCACCTCCCAAGCTGATAGTCGCGTAGCCGTAGGTTTGGTGAAAATTGACGCGAACTCAATCTGGTTTGAGGGAGACGTAAACGGAACTGGTGTGGTGCAGAGCGTGCAATACAAAATCAATGGTTCCGGAGGCACAACCTGCCCGCTATGCCTGCAGCGCAGTTCTGTTGACAAGGCTGACACCACCCCTCCGTTATCCCAGTCAGCCACTTGGGGAACCGAAGTCAACGACGTGATCACGAATCCCATTTTCACTTACTTCGACACAAGTGGCGCTGCAGTCACCGGGTTGCCATTGGACATCGCCAGCAATGGCCCGACACTGGCCACGGTCAAGACCATTCACATCAGCCTGACTATTCAGAACAACACAATCATCGACCCTAAAACGGGCCAGCCAATTCAGACTTCGTTCGAAGGAGAGGTCTCACTTAATAATTGCTCAATGGCGACCACGGGTTTCATTGGAATCAGCTGTCAATGAGGTTTGCAAAAACAACTATGATTAAACTCAACAATTCTCACGATGGGCGTTCGGAGGGTGGTTTCGCGCTGTTTATCGCGATCTTTACCTTGCTGCTGATCACGGCCATTGCCGTTGGCATGCTCATGCTGACCAATACCGATACCAACATCAGCACGAATTTCCGCGATGAGCAAACCGCTTTTTTTGCAGCCAAAGCTGGTCTCGAAGAAGTACGGGACCGTCTGCGGGTTGGTGCTGCTAACAGCTTGAACGCTTCTCTTCCAGGTGCGGCAGCTCCGAGCGTTGCTCCTCCCACGTTTGGTTCAGCAAACGCGTTCATTTACGTTACCAATCCGCTGAACGGCGAAGCTGATACTCCTTGGGTCACCAACGGCAGCGCATATCCAGACGATGAACTTTGTGCAGTAGCCCCGTACACGGGTTCACTCAATGTTTGCTCGGGCAATCCGCCCAGACCCCGGGGTACTTCGCTTTGGTACCAAACGGCTAGCGCAAGTTCGACCTACGCCTCGAGCCCGGTTCAAGCGTGGAAGTGGGTGCGGATTAATGTAAAGACGAACCAAACCTCATCGGGCACCTCAGCGGTTAGCACGGTCGATGGCGATGCTACGTCTTACAAATTGGTCTGCTGGGATGGAAATACTCAGCGAACCGTTGCTGCGGGCAGCAGTTGTGCTTCCGCGGGCGCTGCACTGGTTCCGGCGCAAAACTATACGCCGGTCTATGTGTTGACTGCGCTGGCGGTTACTCCTAGTGGTTCACGCCGCATGGTGCAAATGGACGTCTCCACCGACATCATTCCGAACATTCCCGGCGCCATGGTTATGGACGGTGACTTGCCATCTTTTACTCCTGGAGCTTCGAATGCGTTTCAAGCGTGTGGTGCGGATGGCGTCTCCTGCGGCGGTACCGCCACATACCCTCCGCAGAATGGAACTATATGCCCGCCGCACGGGAATGAACCTGCTGTTGGCACTTATGACATCGCATCAAACTCGCTCGTAAACAGCACTCTTACGGCTTCCGGCCGTTCCGGGAACTACACTGGGTCGCCCAGTAACGTCGCGAACGTGGGCACGGCGCTCGGCACTGGTGGTATGAACACGGTTCAAGGTTTGACCGCTTTGGTAAACCAGGTCTCTGCTGCAGCTTCTGCAGCGAATACTTATACGAATGCAACCGGCCTTTCTAATCCGGGCACCGTAACCAATCCGGTAATTAATGTGGTGACCGGTGACCTCACCGCGACTAACCTCACTGGAGCCGGTATTTTGCTGGTTGAAGGTAATGCCAGTTTCAGCGGTAGACCTAATTATGATGGCATTATCCTGATCATTGGCAAGGGTAATATCACCATGTCGGGCGGTGGCAACGGCGTCATTGATGGGGCAATGCTGGTAGCGAACCTCTATGACTCGAGTGGTCACCTTATCCCCTCCGGTGCTCCCGGCGCACCACTCATCAGCTTTAGCGGCGCGGGCAACATGACAGTTCAGTATGACAGCTGTTGGGTCGCGGCGATGAATCAGTCCTCGCCGTACAAGAGCCTTGGTGTTCGAGAGATGACATTCTAACCAGTTAGCAGTCCAACATAGCGGCCCAGCACCCATTGCGGAATGAATGGGTCTGGGCTGCTCTTGTTTTTGGCGAATCGTTTGTTAGTTATGCTGCGGGGAACTCGATGGCTAGTAGTTGCTTGAGTTGCTCAGAGGTGTTTACCGGCGGCTGGCAACTGAACCCGGAACAGACTATCGCACTTGTTCGCCTCGCCTTTACAGCCGGCAATTCGGGCACAGTGGACGCCAACGAAGGCGGCAAATTCTGCGCCACCGCCTGGCTGAATTTCAACCTGATTACCGACCTGCCAATGAGCCCGGAAGAAATCGCCTGGGTATAGAGCTGCTCCGCGGTTTCATCCTCACCCACAATGACGATCTGCGAATGTGGGTACGAGGCATAGGTCGCCGCGATTCCGTAAGTACCGGCGAACAGGCCATATTGAGCGGCGCTTCCGGCTAACAAGTCTAATGTGCGCTGCGCCTTCTCGCGGTAAGAGTCTTCGCCGGTGTAACCGTGCATCCGCAGCAACACAATGGCGGCTACGGGATTACCCGCTGGCGTGGGCGAATCCTGAAATGGCTTGCGGGGAGTGGCGAGGACACTGGGCGAGCCCGAGAGGGCAGCGCTGTCGAAGAATCCGCCAGAACCCGCATCATAGAACTTTTCGATCATCTTATTCGTGATCTGCTGGGCCTCGCGGAAATACGCGTGGACGGCGGTTGATTCATATGCGTCGAGACAGGCATCTGCCGTGTATGCGTAATCGTCGAGGAAGCCAGTGTCGCGCTTGGCGGACCCTTCATCCGAGTACGCGACTACATGCTTCAGCCCGGATTGCGGATTCCAGGCCTGAGCCAAAATGCGGTCCAGCGAACGCAGAGTAAAGTGTTTTGCATCGTCGAGGCAAAGCGTTGCTGCGGCCTTCAAATAAGCCGACACGAAAAGCGCGTTCCAATTCGTATAAATCGTCTTGTCGATGTAAGGAGTTTGCCGTTTCAGGCGCGCGGAGTACATCTTCTTTTTTGCCGATTGCAGCAGCTCGCGAATGCGTTCCGGAGAGAGTTTCATTCGCATCCCGATCTCGTGGACCGGAGCCCGTTGGTACAGCACGTTCCGCGTGGGGTCATGCTGCATTTCGCCGATTTCGTTGATGTCGTAGTGAAGGCTGGCTGCCTGAAATTCTTCTTCGTTCAGAATTGATTTGGCTTCGTCCACAGTCCAGGTGAAATAGTCGCCATCGTCGTCCAGCGAAATGTCCGCGTCCTGCGATGCATAAAAGCCGCCATGTTCCCGGTCACTGAGCACGTCGTCAACCCAGCGAATTATGTCGCGCGCGACCTCCGCAAAGAACTTTTCGCCGGTGGCTTGGTAAGCATGCACGTAATTCTTCAACAGCTCGGAATTGTCATACGACATCTTTTCGAAATGCGGAACAATCCAGCGCTCATCGACAGAATAACGATGAAAGCCACCCGCCAGCTGGTCATAAACTCCGCCTCGCGCCATCTTTTCAAGGGTGACGGTGAATACCTTTTTCAATTCCTCGGCAGTGTAAGAAGTGGAACTGTCTTTGTCGAGATGGCTGCCCTCGGCCGACTCACGGAGCTGCGCTCCGCTAAGCCTCACATATTGATCGATCAGCAAATCCAAAAACGATGCGTGTGGGAACTTTGGCGCGCTGCCGAAGCCGCCATTATTCTCGTCAAACATCTTCATTCCCGATTCCACGATCTCCTGAATCACGCGCGCCGAAAAGTCGCCTGACTTGCCGGCGAACGACTCGGCGTGGGCAATTGCCGCTTCGACCATTTGCGCTTGCTCCAGCACGTCGCCGTTTTTATCACGAAAGGCATCGGAGATGGTAAGCAGCACGCGGCGAAAACTGGGCCGGCCTTGCATGTCGTGAGGCGGGAAGTAGGTGCCGCCGTAAAAGGGACGTCCATCGGGCGTGAGGAAGCCGGTCAGGGGCCAGCCGCCCTGTCCAGTGATGGCTTGCACCGCGACCTGATAGCGGCTATCGATATCGGGGCGTTCGTCGCGATCGACTTTCACGGCGACAAAGCGCTGGTTAATGATCTGCGCGGTCTCAGGATCTTCGTAAGACTCGCGATCCATCACATGACACCAATGGCACCAGACCGCGCCAATGTCGAGCAGGATAGGCTTGTTCTCCCGCTTGGCTTTCTCGAATGCCTCGTCACCCCACTCATGCCACTGAATGGGCTGGTGCATAGCGGAACGCAAATAAGAGGAAGAAGCCTGAGCGAGGGAATTCAGAGTTTCGGTGGGCACCCAATCAGTTTAACGCTAAGGCAGCTGAGAAGCGGATGCAGCGTACAAAAGAATGCGATCCGCCGGAACGCGCAGTGTTGAAAGGCCAAAGTTGCAGCCACACAACTTCAGGACTGCGAGAGCTGTTTCGCAATCACGCTATACAACTCCACCGCCTTTTCCAAGTCCTTCTTGTCAACGTACTCATTGGGGGTATGGGCCACATGAATTGACCCTGGACCCAGTAACAGCGGCTGGCCCCAGTTGCTGAGCGCTGGAATATCAGTGGTGAAGGCGGCCGCCATAGTTGGCAGCTTTTCGAAGGTACGCAGGCGGACAAAAGGAATTTCAAGGGTGAACTCAACTTTCGCCAAATTGCCGACGGTCTGAACGATCTCGCGACGAAGGTCCTCGGACGGTCCGATCAACCGGTACAGCAGAAGCGCGTGAGCCTTGTCCGGAATTACGTTGGGTGCGCGGCCGCCATCGATGGTGCCGATATTTAGAGTGCATGGCCCGACCTCAGGATCAGCAGGCAACTTCATGGCCCGGACCTGATGAAGCGCCTCGACCAGTTTGTCGATGGCCGACTCGCCCAGCTCCGGATATGCCGAGTGAGCCATACGTCCGGTCGCTGTCAGTTCCACGCGCAACGCGCCCTTTGACGCGGTCGCAATTCTGTTGTCCGTGGGCTCGCCGTTGATAATAAATTTGCACGAATTGGGCTGCTCATTCGCCACTTTCGCGCCCAGACTGTCCCGCTCTTCGCCGACCAGGAACAGCAGGCCGGCGTAAATGTTTTCCCTGCGCAGGCGTTCGGCGGCGGCAATCTGCGCAGCAATTATTCCCTTCGCATCGCACGACCCGCGGCCATAAATGCGTGTCGCATCTTCCGAAGAAGGGATGAATGGAGGCACGGTGTCCATGTGCGTGGAGAAAACGACGGTGGGCTTCGGCTGCTGCGGCGCAGTGGCGTAGACATTGGCGCGCTCGCCTTCTGCGACCATTCGCTGGACGTTGTAACCGAGCTGGCGAAGCTCCTGAAGCAGGAAGTGTCCCGCTCGACCTTCGTTTCCGGTAGTGGATTCGATGTCAACCAGCTGGCGGGTGAGAGCAACGATGTCCATTGGTCTGAAAAGGATAAACCACAAAGTTGATTTCTATTTTCAAGATCGCCGAACTCGCGCTCGGCGGGACAGGCAAAGCGGCTGCCCGCACACAGCCGCTGGAGGGTCCGCTCGGGTTAAGCTATTGCGGTGGAACCAACAGCACCTGCTCGCTCGGCAATTCGTTCATTAATGCTCGACGGTCCGGCCGGGCAGCTGGAGGCCCTGCTTAATTCCGGCGCGGAGAACGCCACCCATGCCGCCCTGGTTTGCCATCCCCACCCGGTGTTTGGCGGAACCATGCACAACAAAGTTGTCTTTCATGCGATGAAGGCGCTGAACAGTTTTGGCTTTCCGGTGCTGCGCTTCAATTTTCGCGGGACGGGTTTGAGTCACGGCGAGCACGACCATGGCCGCGGCGAAATCGATGATGTGCGGACTGCACTCGACTGGCTCGATCGTGAATTTCACCTGCCGCTGATATTCGCCGGTTTCTCTTTCGGCGCGGCGGTTGGTTTAAATGCCGCGTGTGCTGACCATCGCGTGAAGGCGCTCATCGGGTTGGGAACTCCGGTGGCGGCGGTCGATGACCGCAGTTACGAATTTGATTTTCTGCGCTCGTGCGACAAGCCCAAACTCTTCGTCAGCGGCAGCCGCGACCAGTTTGGGCCGCGCGCCAAGCTCGACGAGCTGGTCAGTTCTTTGCACGAACCGAAGAGGCTCGTCATCATCGAAAGTGCCGATCATTTTTTTGAAGGCCGGTTGCGCGAGATGAGAGAAGCCATTGAGGCCTGGATCAAAGAAATGATCAAAGAAACGATTCAAGATGCCACGCCATGAAAGAGATTGCCCGCCATATTTTCGATCACGCGATGCGCGAGTCGGCTGTCAGCCGGGCTTTTTCGCGGCATGTGCATTGCGAACGCGGCGTTTTGCGAGTCTGCGAGGACCTGTACGACCTCAATTCGTACAGCCGGGTCGTGGTCGTTTCCATCGGCAAGGCGGCCCATTCCATGCTCACCGCTTTGCATGAGCAGACCGGCGAACGTTTCGAGGGGATCGTAGCCAGTTCTGTTGTACCAGAGTTTCATGTCCGCGGTTTCCGTTATTTCCAGGGAGGTCACCCGCTACCCAATGAGGAATCGATCCGCGCTGCCGACGCCATGCTGAAGTCGCTAAACGCGCAGAATGAAGCGTCGCTGGTCATCTACTTAATCAGTGGTGGCGGTTCGGCGATCGTGGAAAAGCCGATCGACGAGGAAATTTCACTGCCGGATCTGATTAAGACTTATCATGTGCTGGTTCACTCCGGTGCTTCGATCCAGGAGATTAACACCGTCCGCAAACACCTCTCTGCGGTTAAGGGCGGACGCCTGGCCCAAACCGCTTATCCGGCGCGGCAAGTGTCGATCCTTATTTCCGACGTGCCCGACAATACGCCTGACGCGCTGGCTTCCGGGCCGACCATGCCGGATTCGACCACGATCGCAGACTGTCACGCAATTGTGACCAAACACAAAATGATCGATTCGTTTCCCGCTTCAGTGCAGGAAATTTTTGAACGTCATGCGTTGGAAGAAACACCGAAATCCGACGATCCGGCCTTCGTTCATTCCCGTTGGTGGACGATCCTTTCAAACGCAGCTTTGCTGGAGGCCGCGGGAAAGGAAGCAATCCAGCAGGGCTTCTTAGTCGAAATCGACAATTCCTGCGACGATTGGGACTATGCGAGGGCAGCAGACTACTTACTCGGACGGCTGCGAGAGCTGCGCGGCAAGCACGAGCGTGTCTGTCTACTATCAGGTGGCGAGGTTACGGTGCAGGTTGAAAACGGCGGCATCGGCGGACGAAATCAGCAATTCGCGTTGTACTGCGCGGGAAAAATCGACGGAGAAAATATTTGCGTGCTCAGCGCAGGCTCAGATGGAATTGATGGCGACAGCGCTGCCGCCGGGGCGATTGCAGATGGAACAACCCTCGAACGAGCAAAAGCCCGTGGACTCGACGCCACAGCCCACCTCAGCGGCTTCAATGCCTATCCATTGTTCGAAGCGCTGGGCGATGCCTTAGTCATCGGACCCACGGGCAATAATCTCCGCGACCTTCGAATCCTGCTCGCGTACTAAGCCGGTTCCGCTAACTACTCTTTGCCCTACGCTGCCATTGCGTCCTGGGCCTTTTGCATCTCTTCCGGCGAAACGTCTTTAACGTGAGTTGCGATCGACCACTGGTGACCGTAAGGATCGGCCACAATTCCATAGCGATCGCCCCAGAACTGGTCCATGAGCGGCATCCTGACTTGTGCACCGGCCGAGACCGCCCGGTTGAACGCGCCGTCAGCGTCGTCGGTGTAGATATGAAGTGTGACCCCAGTGCCGTTGTGTGCCAGCGGCGACAGCGCTCCGTGCTCTGGCATTTCATCGTTCAGCATCAGCATGGAATCGCCAATGCGCAAAGCCGCGTGCATGATTCTGCCGTCGGGCATTTTGGCGACGTGAAGCACCTCTGCCCCCAGCGCCTTCTGGTAAAACTCGAGCGCCTCAGCGGCGTTACGAACCGTGAGGTGCGGCGTCAGGGTATGGAATCCGGTAGGAATTGCTTGTACGTTGTCAGACATAGAAAGTCTCCTCGGCGGACGATTCTAGTCCTCTGAATATGAAAATTTGTTAAAAAATTTTCGTGATTCCTTCGGGCAGGACCAGCACCTTGTCTTCGATCCCCGCGCGCTTTGCCTCCTGTTCGAGCAATTGCAATGGCTCGTCCATAGGCTCGTGGGAAAGCTGAAAGGTGCCGTAATGCATGGGAACCATCCATCGCGAATTCAGGTCGAGGAAGGCGCGGGTGGCGTCGCCCGGGCTGGTATGAACGTTGCGAAACTGGGGCGGATTGTAAGCGCCAATCGGTAGCAAGGCTAGTTGCGGAGAGAGCCGCATTCCAATCTCGCGGAAGCCGGAAAAATATGCCGTGTCTCCGGCGTGATACACCGAATGTTTGCCGTCGCGCAAAACGTATCCGCCGTAACCGCGATGAGCGTCGCGCAGCACCCGGGCTCCCCAATGTCGGGATGGCACATGAGTAATGGTTACGTTTCGGTGCCGGTAGCTGTTCCACCAGTTCAACTCGACCACATCGCGAAAGCCGAGGTCAGAGACCAAATCAAAAACGTGCTCTGGCACGACGATGGTCGGCGCGGAACCCCGAAACTGCTTCGTGTGCTGAACCAACGAACGAAGAGAGGGCCGGTGCAGGTGATCGAAGTGCGCATGTGTGATGAGCACCAGATCGATCGGGGGCAGATCGCGGAGCCTCACTCCTGGTTGCCGCAATCGTTTCAGCACAAACAGCCAGCGCGCGAAATTGGGGTCGATTACGACGTTCTCGCCACCGAGCTGCAGGAAAAAGCTGGCGTGGCCAATGAAAGTCACACCCATGTGGCCGTTCGTTACCAGAACCGGCCTGTGTGGCTCTCCAATCCGCGGCGTTACCGCCGAACGCCGTATGAGCAGCCCGAACTGCCGGGCGCGTTTGCGCATCGCGGGACTCTTAATGGCTTGTCGAAGCATGAGAAAAAGCTTAGGTCTTAGCTATTAGCTTGAGCCGCTGCCTGCTAATTAGACCGAAGCCGAAGGTTAACAGCACCTCTGCATTCTACCAATCCTTTTTTCAGATCCCTTGACCACTTTCTGCGCGTCATTTCTAATTCTCTTGTTCTTTGCATTTCTTCAAAGTTTCCCCAAAAGTCAGGAGCTCTCATGCGGGTTGCATTTTTAGGATTGGGAATTATGGGCCATGCGATGGCCACGAACCTGGTTAAGGCCGGACACGAAGTTGCAACTTGGAATCGTACGCCAGGGAAAATAGTAGAAGGCGCGCGTGCCGCCGACTCTCCAGCTGACGCCGCGCAGGGAACTAAGGTGGTATGGCTCTGCGTTTCTGATACTGCCGCCGTGGAAAGCGTGCTGTTCGGGGAAAAGGGAGTTGAGCAATCGCTCACTGAAGGAATGATCATCAGCGACTCCAGCACTATTTCGCCTACTGCAACTCGCAAATTTGCTGAACGAGTGGCACAGAAGGGCGCGCTGTACGTCGATTCTCCGATGACCGGCTCAAAGACCGGAGCCGAAGCGGGCACTCTGCTGTTCATAGTCGGCGGAGATGAAGAGCTAATAGAGAAGCTGAAGCCGCTCTACGCCGCTATGGGCAAGAAAATCTTTCGCATGGGTGAGACCGGGAAAGGCCAATCTGCGAAATTGGTGATGAACCTGCAAATCGCGCTGATCTACGAAGGCTTCGCCGAGGCGCTCGCGCTGGCCGCCAAACTCGGAGTTGATACCGAGAAGTTGGTGCATCTGATCAATGCCTCGATGGTCAAGTCAGGAGTGATTGAATATAAGGCGAATTTCGTCCTGCGGCGCGATTTTTCTCCTAACTTTCCCCTACGCCTCATGCGCAAAGACATCCGACTCGCGCTCGATGCTGCCAAAGAAGCGCGGGTAAAGCTTCCGGGACTGGAAACCGTCGAGGAAGTTTACGACGTGGCGGTCGAAGAGGGTCACGCCGATCTTGATTATGCTGCTACACTGCTGCTGCTCGAGAAATGGGCAGGAGTCGAGGTCAAGGGGGAAGCGGCATAACAAATTAATGTCCGATTACATTGGCGCGATTGATCAAGGCACCACCAGCACACGCTTCATCGTGTTCGATCGCGCTGGTCAGGTTGTCGCCTCTGCGCAAGAAGAGCACGCGCAGATTTATCCCCAGCCCGGCTGGGTTGAGCACGACGCCGAAGAAATCTGGCAGCGCACCGAATCCGTTATCGCAAAAGCCATGCAGGCCGGTAAGTTCGCGCCAAAAGATCTGGCGGCGATTGGCATCACCAACCAGCGCGAAACTACCATTGTCTGGAACAAGAAAACCGGGAAGCCAATTCACAACGCAATCGTCTGGCAGGACACTCGCGTCGCTCCCGACGTCGCGGAGTTTTCCAAAAATGGAGGGCAAGACCGATACCGCGCCAAAACCGGCTTACCGCTTGCCACTTATTTCAGCGGCCTGAAAATTCGCTGGATTCTCGAAAACGTTACCAGTGTGCGCGCCCAGGCTGAAGCCGGAGATCTGATCTGCGGCACGGTTGACAGCTTTCTGATCTGGAAGCTGACCGGGGGCGTCAGCGGAGGCGTTCACGTCACCGATGTGACCAATGCCAGCCGCACGCAGTTGATGAGTCTTTCTACGCTGGAGTGGGACGACAGCATTCTGCGCGACTTCAGAATCCCGGGGCAAATGTTGCCGAAGATTTCATCAAGCAGCGAAATCTACGGTCACGCAAGAATTCCCGCAATCCGTGACGTGGCTATTGCCGGAGTGCTGGGCGATCAGCAGGCAGCGCTTATCGGGCAAGTCTGTTTTAAGCCAGGCGAAGCCAAAAATACCTACGGCACGGGTTGTTTCATGCTACTGAACACTGGTGAAAAGATTGTTCCGTCGAAATTTGGGCTGATCACCACCGTCGCTTATAAGTTGGGAACCAAGCCTGCGCATTACGCGCTCGAGGGCAGCATCGCTATTACCGGAGCGCTGGTGCAATGGCTGCGCGACAATATCGGGCTCATCTCTTCGAGTGAAGAAGTCGAAAAATTAGCTAATACCGTGGAAGACAATGGCGGAGTCTATTTTGTCCCGGCATTCTCGGGTTTGTATGCCCCCTATTGGAAGGATACGGCCCGTGGTGTGATTGCAGGACTCACTCGCTACGTCAATAAAGGGCACCTCGGCCGCGCAGTGCTCGAAGCTACTGGCTTTCAGGTCCGCGAAGTGGTTGAGGCGATGGCCAAAGATTCAACCATGAATCTTGATTTCCTGCGGGTTGATGGCGGCATGGTGCAGAACAATTTGCTCATGCAGTTTCAGGCTGACATTTTGGGTATTCCAGTGGTTCGCCCGAGGGTTAGCGAAACCACGGCATTGGGGGCTTGTTACGCTGCAGGTCTCGCGGTTGGATTCTTTAAAGATGCAGATGAATTGTGCGCGAACTGGGCGGTAGACAAGCGTTGGGAACCGAAGATGGGTGGGGTTGCGCGTGAGCGACTTTATCGCTTCTGGAAAAAAGCGGTCACGCGTTCGTTTGATTGGGTTGAATAAGAAATTTCATTGCAAGCGAATTAGGTGGAGCAGGGCTTCCAGCCCTGCGTTGAGATCTGTGGCGGATTTAACGCAGGCCTGAAGGCCTGCTCCACCCACAAGGGTGCCGAAGCATTGAAGTGCGGCTTCAGGTGAAGAGGCTCGCGGAGGTCATTGAATGCACGGACCGCTGGTAGGTGAGTTCATGGGCACGCTGGTGTTAATTCTTCTCGGCGATGGCGTGGTCGCGAACGTTTTGCTGAAAAGAACTAAAGGTGAGAACTCCGGCTGGATCGTAATCGCCACGGCGTGGGGATTGGCGGTGGTCGGTGGCATATGCACCGCGGTCGCATGCGGCAGCCCGGCGGCCCACATTAATCCGGCGGTCACATTGGCTTCGGCTTTCTTGTCTGGAAATTGGGCGACGGTGCTTCCATTTTGGGGTGCGCAATTTCTGGGCGCATTCGTGGGCGCGATCCTGACCTGGCTAGTTTATCTTCCACACTGGAAAGAGACGCCCGACCCAGCGACCAAACTCGGCGTTTTCTGCACCGCTCCGGCAATTCGAAAATTTCCTGCCAACTTGCTGACCGAGATTATCGCGACGGCCTGCTTGATAGTGGTCGGCTTCAGCTTCGGAAGCAAATCGCTGGGGCCTACGGGTCTCGCCCCCGGCTTCAGCCCGTGGTTTTGGGGAGTGCTGGTTTGGGTGATCGGATTGAGTCTCGGCGGTCCCACCGGATACGCCATCAATCCGGCGCGAGATTTTGCTCCGCGGGTTGCGCACGCGGTTCTTCCTATTCCCGCCAAGGGCGGCTCCGATTGGCGATACGCTCTTGTTCCCATCCTCGGTCCGTTGATCGGCGCAGCTCTGGCTGCGTTCATCATCAAATTGGTGGGAATCATTTGAGAAAGCTTTTCTCGACTTTTCCATCATGACTCGCGATGAAATGTGGCGCCGGGTTCGTGCGCACTCGAAGCCATGGGACATCATTGTCGTCGGCGGCGGCGCAACCGGGGTCGGCGTGGCCATTGACGCGGCCAGTCGCGGCTATGACACCCTGCTGCTTGAGCAGAGCGACTTCGGTAAGGGCACTTCCAGCCGCAGCACCAAGCTGGCCCACGGAGGCGTGCGCTACCTCGAGCAAGGCAACATCGGGCTGGTAATGGAGGCGCTGAAGGAACGCGGTCTATTGCTACAGAATGCGCCGCACCTGGTGCACGATCTCGCGTTCGTGGTCCCGAATTACGACTGGTGGGAAGCGCCATTTTACGGACTGGGGCTGAAGCTGTACGAGTTGCTGGCGGGGAAATACGGCTTCGGAAAGTCGCGATTGTTGTCGCGTGAAGAGACCCTGAAACGTATCCCCACGCTGAAAACTGAAGGCCTGCGCGGCGGCGCAATTTATTACGACGGCCAATTCGACGATGCCCGCCTGCTGATCCACATGGTCTTCACCGCTTTCGAGCAAGGCGCGACCCTGTTGAATTACATCGAGGTTACGGCTTTCACCAAAGACAGCCAAGATTTCGTGAATGGAATTCTGGCCCGCGATGCCGAGACTGGCAAAGAACTGCGCGCCTCGGCGAAGGTGGTGATTAATGCTACGGGAGCTTTCAGTGACCATCTGCGGCAAAAAGCGCTGCCCACTGCGGCACCTATGATCAAGCCCAGCCAGGGCATCCATCTGGTGTTTGGCCCCGAGTTCCTGCAGGCCGAGAGCGCCGTACTGGTCCCGCATACCAGTGACGGGCGCGTGCTGTTTGCCATTCCGTGGCACGGCCATACTCTGGTTGGAACCACCGATACTCCGCTCGAAACCGCCGACTTGGAGCCAGTTGCCATGGAGCGGGAGATTGAATTCGTTCTGGCCACGGCGGGCCAGTATCTGGAAAAAGCTCCGCGGCGTGAAGACGTGCTGAGCGTGTTTGCCGGGATCCGGCCACTGGTGCGGTCTTCAGGGTCGGTTGCTACCGCGGCGTTATCCCGCGATCACGTCATTCATATCGACACTTCAGGACTGATGACCATCGCGGGAGGGAAGTGGACTACCTATCGCCACATGGCCGAAGACTGCGTGGATCAAGCCGCGACCCTGGCCCAATTGCCGGATGCGCCGTGCGTAACCCATCACTTGAAAATTCATGGATTCCATGATGATGCGGATCGATTTGGCGACCTCGCGTTGTACGGTAGCGATGCCACTGAAATTCAGAAACTGGTGCGCGAAAATGCAAAACTCGCCCGCAAACTGCATCCCGCGCTGCCGAATGTGCAGGCCGAAGTGATCTGGGCGGTGCAGCAGGAAATGGCCCGCACGATAGAAGACGTTCTCGCTCGGCGCACACGTGCTCTGTTTCTAAATGCGCGCGCCGCAATGGAGATGGCGCCGACGGTCGCCGAGTTGATGGCGAGGGAGTTGGGGTGGGACCAGGACGTTAAAACGAAGGCACTGAAACGCTTTGCCGAACTAGCGTGCAATTATCTCCTGAGGCCGGAGTTCGATGCTCATTAAACAATTGGCCACCGACCTAAATTAAGCTATAGTCTCGGAGTTTGTGGGCCCATTAGGTTCCTGCTGAGGTGGCATTGGGAGTGTGACCAAAGTTTGGTTCATCTTTAGCATTCCGCAATAATATTTAGGTAGTTAGCCAGAAAAGGGAGCAGGCAACAATTGCCCAAATCTAAACCATTCCGACAGCCCAGACAGGATATCCGGACACTTCCAACGTACACAATTCCGGAAGCAGCCGTGTTCCTTGCAATTAAAGAAAGAACGCTATTCTCTTGGTACGCAGGCGAAAATCCGATCCTCAAACCTTCGGGTCATTACGGCGCCGTGCACCTTCTTTCATACCGTGATCTAGAAGAGGCTTATCGAGTCCATCTGCTGCGCCAGCGATACGACTTCTCGTTTCAATTTCTTCGCAGGGCAATGCGAAATGCCAGAAAGCTCTTTCGTGCCCAACATCCGCTTCAGCGGCTGGATGCTGTAAAGGAGTGCCTGCACGATCTTGTTTACGAAAAGCCAAGGCGTGGGAAGAGACCTCGGACGATAACTTCTCTGGGTTGTAAGCCCGGACAACTGGTAGTCCAAGAAGTGGCTGACCTATTTGCTGAGCGCATTGTTCCCGACAAAGTGATCTATCCGTGGCGCTTCGCCGCAACGGATAAGAGCCGCCCCGTATCTCTAAATCCCCACATCTTATCTGGACGACTTGTGATCTCTGGAACTCGTATTCCCGTCAGAACAATCCTCGGCTACAAACGTGCGGGCGCAAAAATTGACGAGATCGCACGGGACTACGGCCTAGATGCCGACGTTGTCAAAAAGGCATTAGCTCACATTGATATACATCAAAAAGCGGCGTGAAGAATGCGTGCTCTTCCTGGACGAAGGTTTTTCGGCAGAAAGCATTGCTACACGCTTAAGAACCGCGGGCTTTACGGTTCAGCGGTTCCATGAGTGGTTCAGGGACCAGAATGACAGTGTAAGGACAAATGTGGAGGACCCGGAGATTATTAGATTTTGCCACTCCACCGGTTGGCTACTCGTCACGACGGATCACGAAATGAGAAACACCCACTTAGCCGAGATAAAAAAAACAGAAATAGCAATTCTCGCAACTTCCCACAACAGTGCCGATGATCCCGACGAGTGGATTATCGCGCTAATAAATCTCAAATCTCGAATTTTACGAGAGTTCAAGAAACGTGAGCGTCCGTGGTTTGGCACCTTCAGCCGCGCCGCAAACCTCACGATAGTGACTATTAAGTGAGTGCCTGGCTGACGCCTCTCTTCGTTGACACTTTTCCCCGCTAAACGCTAGAATCAAAAGTTCAAAAATATCCTTTCGACGATACATTCTCAGCGTAAAACATGGATGAGACGCTCAAACAGATAGGCGAATTACTGCTCGGCTCCATTCCGACGATCATCTTCTTTGTGCTGCTTTACGGGCTTTATGTCGTGATCGTGCACAAGCCGCTGGCCCGGGTTTTGGCCGAGCGCCATGCGCGGACCCAGGGAGCGATCGAGAAGGCCAAAGCCGATATTGCCACGGCTGAGGCTCGTACCGCCGATTACGAAAAACGGTTGAGGGATGCGCGGCTGGCGCTGTTTAAGGCGCAAGAGGGGTGCCGTGCCCGGGCCGCGCAGGCGCGCGCCGAAGCTCTGGCAGACGCGCGAAAGCGGGCTCAAGCTCAGGTCGGTGAAGCCCGCTCTGCGATAGAAGCTGACAAGAAGGTTGCGATGAGCTCGCTGGAAGCGGAAGTGGGAAGGCTGGCATCGGAGATCATTCGCACCGTGCTGCAGCCTGCATTGGGCTCGGCCCCGGCAGGTGGACGATGAGACAGACTCTTTCGTTGCGCATGAGCAAGCTCAGAACTCTGGCGTTGCTGGCCGGCGCGCTGTTTGCCTTTTCGCTGTTCACGTTTGCTCAGGCTGCGCCGGAATCGCAAACTCCGACAAATCCCTCCACCCAGAACGCTCCCGCCAATGCAGCGCCTAATCCGAGTCCGGAACCAAATTCAGGAGAAGACGAAACTGCGCAGTTCAAGCACTCGGCGTCAGTGCAGATGCTTTCCCGCATCACGGGATTGAGCCTTGATGGCGCGTACTGGGTGGCGGTGCTGCTGAATTTTGCTATTGTTGTCGGCGTAATCGCGTGGGCGTCGAAGAAAAACTTGCCCGCGATGTTCCGCAACCGCACCGCCTCCATCCAGAAAAGTGTAGCGGAAGCGCGCAAGGCCAGCGAAGACGCGAACCGGCGCTTGAGCGAAATCGAATCGCGTCTCAGCCATCTCGACGATGAGATTCACCAGATGCGCGCGGCGTCGGAGAAAGAAGCTGCCGCTGAGGAAGAGAGAATTAAAGCGTCAGCGGCGGAAGAAGCGCGGCGAATCAGTGAATCAGCCAGTCAGGAAATTGCCGCCGCCACCAAGGCCGCGCGCCGGGAATTGACCGCTTATGCTGCGGACCTGGCGGTGTCATTGGCCTCGAAGCAGATTCATGTCGATACTTCCACCGATCAGGCGCTGGTGCGGCGTTTTGCCCAGCAGATTTCAAACGACCGCGGAACGGGGAAGGCGTAATTTATGGCCAGTGTAGTCAACACTTACGCGCGCGCATTCGCTGACGTGGTCATCGATAAGAAACTCGATCCGGCGAAGACATTGGCTGAGGCGCAGCAGATTTCCGCGCTGGTGCGGGAAAGCGGAGAGCTTCGCGAGGTGTGGGTAGCACCGTCGATTCCGGCGGAACAGAAACGTGCCGTGCTCGACGCCATCATAAAGCGAGCTGGAATTTCGCAGATGGTGCGGAACTTCATTGCGGTGCTGATCGACAAGGGTCGCGTAAACTTCCTGCAGGAGATTGTGGCCGAGTTCGCGCACGAGCTGAACCTGCGATTGGGGTTTGCTGAAGCCGAAATCACCACAACCCGAGAACTCGGTGCAGACGAGCGCAGCGCGCTCGAAGCTGACCTGGCAAAAGTGACCGGCAAAAAGATCCGCGCCCGCTACGATCAGGACCGCTCGCTCCTCGGTGGCGCAATCGCCCGCGTCGGCAGCACGGTTTACGACGGGTCCGTGAAGGGGCAATTGGAGAAGATAAGGGAGCGGCTAGTCGCCAGCTCTTAGCTCTTAGCCTTTAGCTTAAAACTGTGAGTGCAGGCTGAATTTTGTTACCTGAAAATATAAAAAGTGTATGGAGTTATTTCGAACAAGCTAACGGCTAAAAGCTAATAGCTAAAAGCTGATTCTATGGCCCAAATCAAAGCAGACGAAATTACGCAATTAATCCGGCAGCAGATCGAGAACTACGAATCGAAGATTGCCGTCGACGAGGTCGGCACCGTCATTACTTTGGGCGACGGTATTGCGCGCGTCCATGGCCTTGAAAAAGTCATGGCCGGGGAACTGCTCTCGTTTCCTCATAACGTGGCCGGCATCGCCATGAACCTGGAAGAAGATCAGGTGGGCGTGGTGCTGCTGGGCGAATACTCGGAGATTAAAGAAGGCGACGAGGTCAAGCGCACCGGGCAAATCATCAGCGTGCCCGTAGGCGATGCCCTGATTGGGCGGGTGGTGAATTCGCTGGGCCAGCCCATCGACGACAAAGGTCCGATTGCTTCGTCCGGCACCATCCCGGTCGAGCGTATTGCTCCCGGCGTTATT
>JBOGLH010000151.1:0-53694 GCA_050746025.1 Terriglobales bacterium
ATCCAAAGGAGTGGCTGCGGCTGGCGGAATTGCCGAATTTATTGGTCAGGTAGGGAAGCATGGCCTCGAGCACGCGCGGATCGACCGGAGTGGTGGCGTGATTGTCCAGGTAGATGGGCAGTTTGAGGCCGCTGGGGGCAACTCGCCCGGTCAGATTTGTGGCGTGTACGCTCATTTGTCCTTGAGAAAAATTTTACACGCATTCAGCCGATCATTCTGTGCTTGACAAGTGCCTGCGCGGGCGATAAAAATACGGCCAATTCCGGCGCGAGTCTGCTCGGGGCATTCCGGACCGAGAAAGCGATAGTCCGGAATCTATGACCACATCCCGCCCAGCCCAACCTCCTGCGATGACAAACGATCTGGCCAAGTGCAAACACCCTCGTGTACGCGTAGTCGCCCGCGAAGAAGACGCCGAATTTGTGGAGTGCCTGGAATGCGGCGAAGTCTTCGAATCCAGCGAATTCAAAGACATGGAAATTGAAGAGAGCAAGCTGGAAGAAGCGGAATAACTGCCAGCTATCAGCTCTCAGCCGCCAGCTGCAGGAATCGACAGTGTAATCCGAACCTCTTTGGCGGTTCCATCCGGTTGGTTCCAAAAAAATGAAATTCGCGCTCGGGACCTTGAGGGCTGACGGCTGAGAGCTGACCGCCGACAGCTATTTCAACGCCAACCCCGCCTCAGCAGAGAAATCCATCGCAGCAAAATTTTTGGCCAGAAATTTTGGATAAGCTGCGGCGGCGATCATGGCGGCGTTGTCCGTAGAGAGCCGACGGGAAGGGAAGTACACCGGGAGTCCCTCACGGGCTGCTTCCTGCTCGAAGGTCTGGCGAAGTTCATTGTTGGCAGCGACGCCGCCGGTCACGAATAATGTCGCAACGTCGTGATGGCGTGCCGCGGCCAAAGTTTTTGCGATTAGATCTCCGACCATGGCTCTCTGGAATGAAGCGACAAGGTCGAGCGTCTGCTGGTCTGAATTTGCGAGGAAGTCCTCCAGTTTCGGTTTAACAATTTGAGCTAACGATTTGCGGCGAGATTCAATCGAAGCATGGAGATGATTGGTCTCGACGTAGCGGAGCACTGCGGTTTTAATGCCGCTGTATGAAAAGTCAAAGCGAGGACGATCGGCTTCGGCCAATGCCGGGCGAGGACGCCCGGCACCCCACAATCCTTTTTGGTCTGGTACCTCGTTCTTCGCGATCTTCGAGGCCTGGGAAAAATCTTTTCGATCCGCATGTTTGAGTTGTGGGGTGGCAAACTTCACTGCCTTCGGATCCCCGTGCTTTGACAGACGGTCAATCACCGGGCCACCGGGATATCCCAATCCGAGAAGTTTCGCGACTTTGTCGAAAGCCTCGCCGGCCGCGTCGTCGCGGGTGTGGCCGATGTTTTCGTATGACCAGCCTTCGTCGTGCTGCTCCGCCAGATAAAGATGCGTATGCCCACCAGAAACGACCAGCGCGAGAACTGGGAATCGTAATTCGTGATTGCCTTTCTGTCGTTCTTCCAACAGCACCGCGTGAATGTGGCCCTCAAGGTGGTTGACCGCGATGAGCGGTTTTTCTAGCGCGAAGGCTAGTGCCTTGGCGTAGCTGATGCCAACCAGCAAAGCTCCGGCGAGGCCAGGGCCCTGGGTGACGGCCAGAGCGTCAATTGATTGGTAGGTCTTTCCTGCCTCCGCAAGAGCTTGGCGAATGACTGGAACGATTGCGCGCAGGTGCTCCCGCGATGCCAGTTCAGGAACCACGCCTCCATAGGGCTGGTGAGTGGCAATCTGCGAGGCTACGACGTTCGAGATCAGTTCTTCGCCCGAGCGCACTACAGCGGCGGCGGTTTCATCACATGAGCTTTCAATGCCGAGTATGTAGGCGGAATTCATGAGCTGCTTTCATCATAGTAAAAGTTTCAGAGTTTCAACGTTTCGCGACTAAAAAACTTAACCACAGAGCACACGGAGGAGTGCCACAGAGGCGCGCATTGAACTGCCTCTGTATTTTTCCCCTGTGTCCTCCGTGTCCTCTGTGTTCAGGTTTTTGATTTTGAGACCTTTGGACCTACAACTCTAAACCTCGTCGCATTCGAACTTTGCCTTATTTTCCTTCCCCATCCCGCCACTTGATCGTGAGTACGTTGTGTATTATTCTGCGATTACACCGGAAAGGAGGTGGTCTGATGACAAGTTCTGACTGTAGTGGTAGATGTGCAACAAGACCAGGTGAGGTGGCTGAGACTTAGAGCGGTTGCTCTGAGTGCTTCGCAACTCGATCGGTGAGTTTGGAATTTCCGCCCGGCGTTAGGTCACGCCGGGACCCGGAGTTAGTTAGAGAGGCCACTGTCCCCGCGCAGATGAACGCGATGGGGTACTTAGAGTGACCACCTCTTGGTCAATCCCAAACAGTCCGCCGGATGGCCCGCATGCTTAAAACTTGCGGGCCGTTCTATTTTTGGCATACAGCTGTGCTCTCGCGTATGATCCTGGGCGATGAGCGAGTCTGACTATGATCGGGAGGAATTCGCCGCCCGTTATCGAGAAATGAGCGATGGGGAGTTGATCACGCTCGCGGCTCAATCTGGGGAACTAAGCGATGCTGCATGGGAAGTGCTGGAAGATGAGTTGGACCGGCGCAATCTCGAACTGCCGGAAGCCGAGTCTCTGCCTGGGGTAGAGACCGTAGCGAAAAGAAATCTCTCAATCCTAAAGCGATTTCGCGATCTTCCGGAAGCGATGCTCGCAAAAGGAAAACTTGCATCCGAAGGGGTGGAATCTTATCTGGGCGACGACAATACGGTGCGGATGGATTGGTTGTGGTCGAATCTGCTGGGCGGAGTCAAATTGCTTGTTCGCCCGGAGGACGTGGAAGCGGCGACACACATTCTATCTGAGCCAATTCCTGAAGAAATCGATTTCGAGGGCACAGCCGAATACCGACAGCCGCGTTGCCCAAACTGTCAATCGCTCGACATTAATTTTGAGGAGCTGTATAAGCCGATCGCGTACGGAAGCCTCTTTGTAAACTTGCCGATTCCTCTACAGCGAACCGGTTGGATTTGCCAAATCTGCCGCCATACCTGGGAGGAAACATTTCAAGAGCCCGAAAAAGAAACTACAGACCCGACTTCTTGAATCCGAGTCGGATGATTTCTGCCGTCTCAGCCGCAAGTCGCAGGGCGGCCACTTCTTCCGGCGCGAACAAGGCGGCGTCAGACGCATCGCCTGCTGCGGAGGCATCTCCAGAGATTCTGTGGCAGAGGAAATCAATCAGGACGTAGTGGTAGAGGGTGCGTCCGGTCTCATCCGGCACAATGCGATCAAATACGCCCAGCAAATCGGTGGCGCGAACTACCAGACCGGTTTCTTCCAGGGCTTCTCGCTCCGCACCCTGGCGCAAGGTCTCGCCGAGTTCGAGCATGCCGCCGGGAATCGACCACTCGCCGAGCAACGGCGCGTTGCCGCGTTTGATCAGCAGAACGCGGCCGTCTTCAACAATGACCGCGCCCACTCCCACCAGTGGTTGCTGGGGATATTCACGCTGCATGCAATGAATCTATCGCAAGAAACGCAGGAAAATTTCAGATTGATGATTTTAGATTGCAGATTTTAAAACACCAGAATCCAAAGACCGCGGCCAATGTTCTGAAATCTTCAATCTAAAATCTGAAATCGTAGTTTTTGATTCTGCCTTCTGCTTGCCTTGCGCTTCTCTGGCCCACTTTCTTTACAATACTCCCGTGGCACTAGAGGAATACAAACGCAAACGGCGGTTCGCGGAAACTCCGGAGCCTCCGCCGAAGCTGGACAAGAGCAAGGGCAATCGTTTTGTGGTGCAGCGTCATCGCGCCACCCGACTGCATTACGACTTCCGCCTGGAGATGGAGGGGGTGTTGAAGTCGTGGGCCGTTCCTAAAGGTCCGTCGCTGAATCCGGGCGACAAGCGTTTATCGATGCAAGTGGAAGATCATCCGGTTTCGTATTTTGATTTTGAGGGAACTATTCCCGAGGGCAACTACGGCGCGGGCACCGTGATGGTATGGGACGTGGGCACGTGGGAGCCGCTTTCGCCTGTCACGGTCAAGGGCGAATATGTGCCCGGAACCGAGGCCGAGGCAGTTGCCATGATCAAAAAAGGCGACTTGAAATTTCGCTTGAAGGGAAAACGATTGAACGGCGATTTCGCGCTGATCCACATGAAGGCACGGCGGCCGGGAAGTAAGGGCAACGAATGGTTGATGATTAAGAAGCACGATAAGTATGTAGACGAAAGATTTGATATCGACAAATACGATACGTCGGTGCTGAGCGGTCAGACGATGGCGCAGATCGCAGGCGATGAAGGCTCTGCGGAATGGACGAGCAGCAAGAAAGTATCTCGCGGTGGGGTGAAGGCGGCATGGCTGGCCGACAGTATTGCCAAGCTCGATAAGCGAAAACAAAAAGCTGAGACAGCCAAGTCGACTAGCAAAGACAGCATAAAACCGGAAGAGGTCGGGGCAAAAAAAAAAGCGCGGTTAACCGGAGAGTCAGCTGATGACCTGGCATCTGCTACTGCTGACAGCCTTTCATTCGTCCAAGATCTAGAGGGCGCGATCAAGCGTCCAATGCCGACGGCAATTCAGCCGATGCTGGCCTCCATTGCGGAAGATCCGTTCGACAATCCCAACTGGCTGTTCGAGATCAAATGGGACGGCTATCGCGTGGTGTCGTTCATCGAAAACGGAAAAGTACGCATGGTGTCTCGCAATCAGAATGATCTGGGTCCTCGTTATCCTGAGTTGCGTGAACTGCCAGAGTTGGTGAACGCAAAGACCGCCATTCTTGATGGCGAAGTAGTCGTACTCGATGAGGAAGGCCGTCCTTCGTTCAGCCTGATGCAACAACGAACCGGGATCCGCGCCCACGGACGGCAAGCGCCATCGCGTCCAGACTTGCCAATCATTTACTACGTATTCGACCTGATCTATCTTGAGGGCTATGATCTGCGGCGAGTAGGCCTCGATGATCGCAAGCGGGCGCTCAGGCAAATTCTGCCTCCCGGAGAATTGGTCCGATTCTCCGACCATCACGCCGGACAAGGGATTGCGCTGTTTCAGGTTGCGAAACAAAAGGGACTGGAAGGCATTGTCGCGAAAAAGTGCAATAGCTGTTACGAGGAAAGGCGAACTCGAGAATGGTTGAAAATTAAAATAACTCACACGGCTGATTGCGTGATCGGGGGATATACGAGCCCTGACGAGGCTCGGCAATATTTCGGCTCGCTGGTGCTGGGCCTCTACAACGACAAGAAACAGCTGATCCATGTGGGTCACGCCGGAACGGGTTTTAACCACGCTACGCTGAAGCAAATCTTCGAGGTGCTTAAGGAAATTGAAGCCAAAAGAAGCCCATTCACGGGCCAGGTCGATGCCAAGAACGTGCATTGGGTCAAGCCTGCGCGGGTTGCGGAAGTGAAGTTTTCCGAGTGGACGCATGAGACTTCTGAAGGCGGCCTGAAATTGCGCGCCCCGGTTTTTCTCGGATTGCGCGATGACAAGAATCCGGAAGACTGCACCTTCAAAGGACAGACGGAAGAAGCGGTGTAGTGAACTACGACAGACGCAGCAAGCCAAACAACGTCTCTGCAATTATTAGGAGGGCCCTATGCAACACACGCCGCGCTTCTTAAGAATCGTTAATGACGCGAAATCGAGAGTTAAGGAAACTACGGTTGACGAGGTGAAGCAGAAACTTGACCACGGCGAAAAAGTTTTGTTGGTAGACGTGC
Source organism: Terriglobales bacterium (assembly GCA_050746025.1). Lineage (GTDB taxonomy): Bacteria > Acidobacteriota > Terriglobia > Terriglobales > Acidobacteriaceae > Gp1-AA145. The sequence continues at coordinate 5,761 of JBOGLH010000151.1, forward strand.
GCGAAGAAAGTGAATTCGCCAAGGATCATTTGCCGGGAGCCATTCATCTCGGCAAAGGCGTGATTGAACGAGATATCGAGACGAGAGTGCCGGAAATGAAGACTCCCATGATTTTGTATTGCGGAGGCGGTTTCAGGTCGGCGATGGCGGCAGACAACCTGCAGAAGATGGGTTATACGAACGTGCTTTCGATGGACGGAGGGGTGCGTGAGTGGCGCGAGAAAAGTTATCCAATGACGCGCGAGTGACCAGTTAGACGCGAGCGCGATGCCAAAATCATTTTGATGCTTTGGCCTAAGACGGGCGGGGACGCCCGTTGGCCCGCGAATCGCTATTTTCCTGCCAGCGCTTCTTTCTCGTCATCTGTAAGTGCACGGGCCTTGCCTTTTGGCAAATCACCCAGCTGGAGCGATCCGACAGAAACGCGCACCAGCCGCAGCACTTCGATTGCTAACTCGGCCAACATTCTGCGGATATGGCGGTTCTTGCCTTCATCGAGCACGATCTCAAGCCACGAATTCTTCTTTCCCAAGCGCAGGATGCCAGCCCGTTTTGCCGCCAATAAATCCCGGTCAGTGCGGACGCCTTTATGGAGCCGATCAATCAATTCCTGGTTGGCTACCATATCAATCTGCACGTGGTAAGTCTTGTCGATGTGAGCTTGCGGGGACGCAATTCGCGCGCCCCAGGAGGAGTCATTGGTCAGCAAAAGCAGGCCTTCGCTGGCCATGTCGAGGCGGCCAACCGGTGCCAGCCAGTCCGAATAGCCAGGCAGCAGAGAATAGATAGTCTTCCGACCTTGGTCGTCACTGCGGGTGGTCACTAAGCCGCACGGTTTATTGAGCATGAGGTAGACCTTCCCGGCGGCATCGACTTGCTTTCCATCGACCTCAATTCTGTCTTTGCCCAGCCGAACACGGGTTTCAGGGTCGCGGACAGGCCTTTGGTTGAGGCGCACGCGATGGGACCGAATCAAACTAAAGGCTTGGGCTCGAGAGCAAAACCCGAGTTTCGAGAGCGCCCGGGCTAGGCCGGTTCGCTGGATGTTTGTACCAGAGCTCATGCAATCTCATGGGAAACGTTAACAGACGGCTCTAATCTTCGAATCAGGGCGATATAAAAAACGCCATCTAAATAGAAAAAATTCCTACACCCCCTTCCCAAGGCATGATTTTCAGTGCATAATTCATGGACTCTGAATTGCAGCGCCTCCTTCGTCGCTTATTAAAATCCTCTTGGGACCGGTTTCATGTGGCTTGAAAAGTTGTCTTCAGGCGTGCTGCGAGTTTTGACTCCGCTTGGGCCGCGATATTTGAACCCGTCGTTCATCCAACGACTGTACCTGATCTGGGTGTTTCGCCATTTTGAGAACCTGCCGGTTAAGGTTCTGAATACGCGCCAGCGCCGCATGATCGAAAACATGTGCGCGAACAACCAGTTCGTCTCAATTGACTTGGCAGTGGACTATGCTCCCTTGCTGGGTACATTGGAGCAACGGCCGCCGGTCCCGTTAGTGGCAGCTTCGCGCAGGCCGATGGGTACGGTGCGGGATTCAGTGGGACCGCTCACCGCGGACGCTCAACAGTAAGCAGTCTCTAAGTCAGCGGCCCGCTCCGTCGTTATCGGACGAGCGCATCGTCTTTTGTCACCACACCTTGCAGACTTGATCCGCCGGCTTGGTCATGGGCTGACCTGCCTTGCACGAAAACGCCTTGGAAAATTCCTGCATGTTCACCACTACTCCGTTGATGCGATACTGCGCCGGAGAATGAGGATCAGTCGCCGCGCGAACCCGTAAATCTTCTGGCCGTTCATTGGCGCAATCCCACTGCGCGAAGCCGATAAAGAAGCGCTGCTCAGGCGTGAGACCATCAATCGGCTGCAGGTTCTTATCTTTGGTTTCATCTTTCCACGCCATGAAAGCCAGAATTTCGCCGCCGAGGTCTGCAACATCCTCGCCCAGCGTGAGCGCGCTGTTGATGTGAACATCGTCAACCACGACGTACTTAGCGTACTGATCTTCCACGCACTTGGTGCGCGCGTCAAACTTTTCGCGATCTTCTTTGGTCCACCAGTTTCGCAGATTGCCCTTGGCATCGAACTGGCTGCCTTCATCGTCGAAACCATGAGTTAATTCGTGGCCAATTGTGCCGCCGGTATCGCCGTAATTCGGCGCATCATCCGTTTTTGCATCATAAATCGGAGGCTGCAGCACGCCCGCGGGGAAGTTGATGTCATTCATCTCCGGGCTGTAGTAAGCGTCAACCGTCGCAGGTGAAATATCCCATTCATTCCGGTCGACGGGTTTGCCGATCTTGTTGATGTCGCGACGGCTCTCAAATTCGTGGGCCCGCTCCACGTCCGTGAGAAAGTCTCCAGGAACAATGGTGAGCGAACTGTAATCGCGCCACTTCTCGGGATAGCCGATCTTGTTGCGGATACCGTGCAGTTTCACCAGCGCCTGCTGCTTCGTCTCGGGACTCATCCAGTCAAGCTGCGAAATGCGCTGTGCCATGGCGTCTTCGATGTTCACCACCATCTGTCGCGTGCTTAGCTTCAACGCTGGCGAGAAAACGCGGGCAACGTAAGCCTGCCCGAGGGCTTCGCCGAGATTGCGGTCGGTGTATGCAACGCAGCGTTTCCAGCGTGGCTGCTGTTCGGTCACACCGCGAAGATATTTACGATAGAACTCGTAGTTTTCATCAACAAATTTCGACGACAAGTAGGGCGATTCGGAATCGACGACATGAAAACGCAGATAGGTTTTCCAGTTGGCCATCGGCTCGGATGTGAGCAAGGTGTTCGCTTCCTTGAAGAAATCCGGCGAGTTCACATTGATAGTTTCGAATTTGGGATAGCTGGCGTCGTGATAGTAACCTTTCCAGTCGAATGCCGGCGCCAGCTGGCTGACTTCGGCAAGCGTCATTTTGTGTTTGAGGTTGTAGGGATTGCGGCGCGCAACCCGAGTCTGAGAAGCCTTAGCCAGTTCGGTTTCCAGGCGCATGACGGTTTCGGCGTTAGCCTTTGCGGTCGCCGGATCATCGCCGCTGAGTTCGAAAACGCGTTGCACGTGTTGAACGTATTGCTCGCGGGTCTCCTTGGATTTCGCGTCATCCTTGGTGTAGTAATCGCGATCGGGCAGGCCGAGGCCGCCCTGATCCAATCCTGCAATTACCTTGTCGGAATCGTCCGGGTCCTGCTCGGACCCGCCATCGAACACAATTTTGTTGAAAGACATCTGCAGGCGCGCGATCAGCGGCGTAAGTTCGGCGGTGGAATTCAGTTTTGCAATCTCATCCAGCGTCGGCTGAAGCCCTGACAGGCCGCGCTTTTCGGCCGCACTCTCATCCATGCACGCGCCGTAGAAGTCGCCGATCTTCTGTGTTACAGGATTACGCAACTTGGAAGAGTCAGCCGCCTGTTCAAGAATCGTGCGCAGGAAGTTGAGATTGTCCACGTAGAGCTTCCCATAAACCGACCACGAGGTCTGGTCCGAGGGGATTGGATTCTTCTTCTGCCAACTTCCGCACGAGTAATGATAGAAATCCACGCAGGGATCGATGGAACGATCCATCGAGTCGAGGTCAAGACTGGGAGAATACGGTAACGCCGGCTGATTACCTGGTAAGGACTGGCTGAATGCAACTGCACCACAAAGCAGGAACAGACACAGTGGAAACAAGGCAATTTTCATAGCGGTTAGACTCGATAATCGTTAGAAGGTTAGAAGCGCAGCAATTTTAGAGCAGAAAAGTATTTTGGGGAAATTTCAGCTATTCCCACTCGATGGTCCCCGGGGGCTTCGAAGTTATGTCGTACACCACACGGTTGACGCCGTGGACTTCATTCACGATCCGGTTGGAAATTGTTTTGAGAACTTCGTGCGGAAGCGGGACCCAATCGGCGGTCATGCCGTCTTCTGAATTCACCGCGCGGATGGCGCAGGTATAGGCGTAAGTTCTCTGGTCGCCCATTACGCCTACCGACATCACCGGCAACAGCACGGCAAACGACTGCCAGATTTTCGTATACAGATCGGCCTTCTTAATTTCATTGACCACGATGTCGTCGCACTCGCGCAGAATTGTCAGTCGTTCGGGCGTGACTTCACCCAGAATTCTTACCGCAAGACCAGGACCGGGGAATGGTTGGCGTTGCAGAACTTCCTCCGGCATTCCAAGGTCCCGCCCGATCACGCGGACTTCATCTTTAAAAAGATCGCGCAGCGGCTCGATGAGTTTGAGCTTCATCTTTTCCGGCAATCCGCCAACGTTGTGATGAGACTTGATGACCTGCGACGGTCCGCGCACGGAGACGGATTCGATGACGTCCGGGTATAGCGTGCCTTGCACCAGCCACTCAACCTCACCTTCCTCTTTCTCAATGCGGCGAGCTTCTTCGTCGAAAACTTCTATGAATTCTTTGCCGATAATCTTGCGCTTTTTTTCGGGATCGGTGACGCCGGCAAGCTTTGAAAGAAAACGCTCGGTGGCATCGACTGCGACCACATGCAGACCGAGTTTTTCGCGCAAGCTCTGCTGAACTTTTTCAAACTCGTTCTTGCGCAGGACGCCATTGTTCACGAATACGGAGGTCAGCCGCGATTTATCGCCGTCACGGAGCGCTCGATCGACCAGCGTGGCGGCGACTGCCGAATCAACGCCACCGGACAGAGCGCAGATGGCGTGTCCCTTGCCGACGGTCTCGCGAACTGAAGCCACCGTCGAGTCAACGAAATGCTGCGGCGTCCATGTAGGTTTGGCCTGGCAGATGTAGAGCACGAAGTTTCGCAGAATCTCAGTTCCCAACTTGGTGTGGCGAACTTCGGGATGGAACTGCACGGCAAATAACTGTCGGGTAGTATTTTCGATTGCGGCTACCGCGCTGGGTGATTTTCCGACTAAATGAAAGCCCGCAGGTAGCTCCAGCGCCTCATCGCCGTGCGACATCCAGACTTCAAGATTGCGGGGCAGGCCATCGAAGAGTTGGGAGTCGGCGAGCACCTCCACCTGGGCATGACCATATTCCCGATGCTTGGCGGCGCGGACTTTACCGCCTAGAACATGCGCCATGAACTGCAGGCCGTAACAGATTCCCAGCACCGGGATCCCGAGGCCGAATACGCGTGAATTCGCGACCGGCGCGTCTTTGTCATAAACCGATGACGGGCCGCCGGAGAGAATGATTCCAACCGGCGAATATTTTCGAATTTCTTCGATCTTGGCGGTGCAGGGTAGAACAACTGAAAAGACGTTTTGCTCGCGGACGCGACGAGCGATCAGTTGCGAATACTGCGCTCCGAAATCCAGGACAACAATTGATTGGGGTTCCACGGATGAGTTTCTCAAATCAGGAGTGCCATGTAAAGAGAACAGCACACCTAAAGCAGTAACCACGAAGATAGCAAAGTACATGAAGGCGCGGGTCTTACTTCGTGCCCCTTTGTGACCTTTGTGGTTAACGTTTTTATTTCTGCAGGACCACTTCACAATTGACCACGAAGGACACGAAGTATCACGAAGGAAACCCGAACTGGGACTTGTATTCCTTAGGTTGCGGCCAGCGGAACATCGCTCAGAATTAATTCACTCCGGTCGATTGCAGTTCGTTCGCTGCTGGGAAACGGGGGCGGTGTCGCTTCTGGTTCCGGTAGATCGATTGAATCTCCGCGTCGAACAATGGCCAGATACGCGGTTAGCCGCCCGATATAAAGCAGATCGGCAATCGCGCAATAAGCTGCGATGATCACAAACTCCAGAAACAGCGTGGGGCCCGCACCCAACACTTGCGCCATGCTGAGCACGGTGAAGGCTGCGCTGCAAGCCGTGAGGAATGCCCCGCCGTGAATAAGCCCAAACCACGTTCCAGCAGCGAGTACGGAGCCGATCCGATCACGAAACCAGCCCAGGGTTAAGGAGATTGCTGTGAAGGCGCTAACGCGATCCATGGCAACAAACAAGGAAGAGGTCGAGAGAACCCAGTTGAGCATTGCCCAGGCCGTCCAAACCAGCAAAAGGAGTAAAAGCCATAGACGGGCGGCGTCTGATGCCGGGATGTGGGTCGAGGCCCAAGCCCCGCTCGCAATAAAGATCGCGCCGATTGCGGCCACAATTGCGGCCAGGGCGTTCGCGGCGCGCAGAAAATTCAATGCCAGTAGAGACAAAACCGTTCCCCGCCGCGTGCTGGTTGACGGCGTAATTTCTAATCGCTCCATCATCGCTTTCAACGTGGCCGCACGGCCAAGCGACGACAGGACAATCCAGACGACGAGCAGTCCAAGCGCGAGCACAATTCCGCCGGCGGTGAAACGCAGCGCACTGCCGTGAAGGATTCGATGCAGGGCGCGAACTATCAGCTCCGGCTGTCGCGTGCCAAATAACAACCGGTCTACTTTATTAGCGAGCAGCGAATCAGCGTACTCCACCAGAAAGCTTGCGCTGAGCAACCAAAAGGCAGCGGCGAAGCTCCAGCGCCAGGCAATTTCAGCGAGGGGAATAGCGGGTCGCCGGAAAATAAGGCGGAACCCTTCCGCGGTGGGAGATGGCGACCTCATGCATCAATATTATCCGCACTGGCGAGACAAGTGTGGTTACGCCCGAATAGCTCTCACGTCCAGATACTCAGCCTGTACTTTGGTGGTCCCGTCAGTTGCTTGGTTATTCTCGATCCACAATTTTTCTAATTGCGAGGCCAGCGAGTCCTGGCCAGCCTTATCGAGACGCGCGAATGTAGCTTGAGTGGGACCAAAGTATCGGCGGAACCACGCGACGACCTCTTCCGGGCTGAATGGATATTGGAAACTGGCCTTGTGTCGGGTGAGCGTCAGTTTTGAAACGCCGTGACCAAATCGTTGACGAACAGTAGCTTCATCACCCCAAAGTACAGGGGGCTCAATGCCCGGCGGAGGCGGCACCATCTTCGAAGTGAGCTGAAAGCTCTTGCCCACGAAACCTTGCGGAGTCCAATTGCCCATAGCAATTAATCCTCCAGGACGGCATACGCGAATCAATTCAGCAGCAACTTTTTCGGGGCGCGGCGCGAACATTGCGCCGAACATTGTGACCACGATGTCGAATTCACCATCGCGGTAAGGCAGGTCTTCGGCATCTCCTTCGTCAAACTGGATTTTTAGATTCTCAGCGGAGGCACGCTTTCGCGCCTGCCCCAGCAAATTTGGAGCAATATCGACGCCGGTAACTGCAGCGCCTGCTCGTGCGGCGGGTAAAGAGACATTTCCCGTACCGCAGGCAACATCCAAAACGCGATCGCCATTTTTGATCGGAGTTCGACCGATGAATTCAACTCCGGCGTGGACCGCGTAGTTTGCGATCTGGCCAAAGTCGCCAGCCATCCAGATTGATTTCAGGTTGGACTTCAGTTGTGCAAAGTCAGGAGTTGCGGTTTCAGTCACAGGGCACCTCCGCCGGGAGTCACTTTACCACGGCTGCGTGGTTCGAGTCGCAGCCTCTCGCTATACGCACCGCAATCAGTGAGTCCGGCTTAGTTCTCTGTGGGTTCCGGAGCCTCCGGAGTTTCAGGCCGCTCCGGAGCTTCTGAGTTTTTCGCTTTGGATGGCGCGGGTACAGACGTACCTTTGCGGATCTCGATGGTGCCGTGCTCGTTCTCGAGCGTCATGCGCGGGCCGCCGCCGTTCACGTTGCCACTGGCGGATGAGTGCTCGTCGCCGTTAGTGATTTTTAGATCGTTGAAGTCGGTCTGGATCTCTCCATCGCGCGCCGAGGCCTCGAGTTGAAACCCCGTTTTCGCCGGCACGAAAATGCGAATGTCGCCTTTGGCGTTTTTGATGTCGAGGCCGCCGAGCTTATTCACGTGCACTTCAACCGCGCCGTTTTCGTTCTGCACGTGGACCTCGTTCGAAATACCATTCAGCATGATGTCCTTGGAGCGGGTACGCAGACGAAATGGCCCGACAACGCTGGTCGCTTCAAGATCGCCGGAGTCAAGATTGAGATATCCGCTGAGTTGCGAAAGGTCCATGTTAGTGCGAGTGGATTTGAAGCTGACCGGCTTGGCAATGCGCGAAAGTTTCACGCTCTCCATGAAGTCGCCATCCAAATGAACCGTGCCCTTTACGTCTTCAATGGAAACATCGTTGGCGCGGCCTTGGACGGTAACGTCCGAAGAGATCTGCGAAATCCGAGCAGAACTGTGTTGCAGGTCGAGCGTGAGGCTTCCGTTCAGATCGGTTACTGATACATCGCCGTTCTGGCTCGTGACTTCGGCGTTTCCGTCGCGTCCCATAACGCTGACATCGCCGTGGGTAGTTGACGCTACGATGGACGCTTTGCGGGGCAATGAAATGTCGAGATCAGTGTTCACCCAGTGATCGCCTGCGCCTCGGGTGTTGGCATTCAAAGTCACTGTCTGGCCGCTTACAGTGATTTGCGGTTGGGTCGAAGTGTTCCACTTATCGGCGTCTTCCTGCGACTCAGAATTGATTCGCTTATGTACGGTGACATGAATGCGGCCGTCGCTCGACGTGCTCACGTTGATTGCGCCACGAGTGTTGGTCACGCGCAGGCTGCCGCCGGAGGGAAAAGCTTGCTCCAAATCGGAGTTGTACTCGTAAGTGTGCCCCCACCACGGCATGTCCGCGCCTTCAATGTGCATCTGATCGCGAATCTGTCCCCAATCGAAGTTGGAGGCTGAGGTCGCGATCAGGCCGGCGGCAACCAGAAAAATAACCAGCAGTACTCCACCCGCACCAATGCCGGGCGGGCGAGTTCCAGTGCGGTTGGCCTGCTGGTACTCAACCAGCTTGATGATCCCCCAGAGAATCAGCAGCACCGGCCAGAAGTGAGCGAACCAGTGACCCAGATCGTGCCAATAGAGAACGTGCATGTTCCCCAGCAGGAAGAAGATCCCAATCACGATCAGAACCACCGGTCCGGCCAGTGAACGCGGCGGACGGGACGGACGAATCGGCGGAATGGATGGAGGAACTTGCGTGGCGCTAGCCATTTTTCACCTCCGAAGGTGGTACCGGATTTTCTGCTGCCGGAGCAGGCGCTTCCGTTCCGCTTGAACTGGGAGAAGGTGGAGGCGAATAAACATCGCCGGAATGATGTGCGGTGCGTTGCACCGCCAGCACTACTCCGATCACGATCAAGAGCACGGGCAGAGTTCGTCCAAACGAAATAATTTCCAGGTTGTTCAAGAGGAACTGCGCCCCGATGGTCATAAGCACAGCCGGCCCCATCAATCCTCGAGCGCCGCATGCTGAAATTCCGCCGGGTGAGCCGAGACGACGGGTCAGGAGCCAGACACCGACGGCAATCATGACCAGCGGCCCTAGGACATCGGCGCGCAGGAACCACCAACCCAGGTTATGCAGCAAGAAAAGTACACCGAGCGCAATGAGCACCACTGCACCCGTGGGTACACTCTTCGCGAAATCTCTAACCTGCCCAGGACTTGCTTGAGGGTCACCCGGGCTGAAGGCAGTAGTCAGACCGAACGGATCTGGCGCAGGACGGCCCGACTGGATCGCTCTGGCAGTGTGAATGGCGTCCAGTATCTGATAGACGACAAAGAAGCCCATCCCAATGCCGAGAATGATGTACCAGTAGTCGGCGAGGTTTGAACTTAAAGCGACCACCAATGCTACAAAAATCCCCAGATGAACTAAACCCTTCGTGTACTGCCCGTTGTATATAGCGCCTACCCCGAAAGGAATGGCGCCAAGTACCCCCGCAAGGCCGGGATTCGGGCCAGAAGGAGCCCGAGGCGTTCGCGGGGGAATGGCCCCCGCCGAATACGAACCAACTGGCTGAAAAGAACCCGACTGCGGATAGGCGTTCGACTGCGGTGGTGCGGCCGCGCCAACGCGTTCAGCCAGGCACGTCTCGCAATAAACGACTCCCATCACTGGACGACTGCAAGCTGTACACAGCGGTTTCCCGCAAGTGCGGCAATAGGCCGCAACCGGCGATTGTGGATGATTAGCGCAGTTCATGAGAACCTCCTGCAAGTGGTCACCGACACTACAGTTGGCTCTGTTACGCCGGCACGCAAAAGGCGTGCTGGTTCAGGTCCCCGGGGTACGGGAAGGGAAGCAAACACAGGCTGGTTCCCCTCCCGGCTGTAGTTATTACGTTCTTGTTTTTGATCGGGCTGTTCAGTGTTATCGTTTTTTGTTTTATTCTTGCGCTCGTTGTCATTCTGCTGCTGTGCCGGCTGTTCCGCTGGCGTTGCCGCCTCTTTGAATTGTCGCACCCGGGACTCGATTTCATAAACGAAACGAATGTTCTCGTAATACTTCACTACCCGGCCACTGGTTTCATAATACGTCCGTCGAATGGCGCTTGGACGCAGATCCATATGGCGGATATCGCTCAATTTAACCCCTGCGAGACTCAGCGTCACAGACAAAGTGAAAAAGGCCATTCCGAATGACATCGCAAACCGTGGCTGGCGTGCCATGGCAACGATGGGCAAACCGATGACGCCAGCCCAATCGCGAAGCCAGCCCATCCATGACGGCGATTCCAATTTTCCCGCGGCGTGACGCCGGCCAGAAACAACCCCACTCGTCCGCAGCAAGATATTGGTGACCAGCTCTAGCGGAGGCTCGACTTCGGCCAAAGACTTCAGCCAGGAACGTCCTGCCTCGGCTTCATGGAGCAGTGGGCCGCAGAGCTGGCACACGCGTCCATGAGCTTCGAATGATGCGAGTTTTTCGCCGGCCAAGGTGCCATCTATGGCCTGGCTGAGCAGCGCGTCGAATTCCGAGCAGCTCATTCGATTATCTTCTTTGCCTGGCATCACATCACCTGCCTATACGTACGTTGTAAGAGGCGCGCAAGTTCCGCACGTCCCCGGTTAATCCTTGATTTAACTGTGCCTTCCGGCACCTTTAGTACTGTAGCGATCTCACGGTAGTCCATATCCTGCAAGTCCCTTAAAATCACAGCTTCACGGAGCTCGGGTGAAAGTTTCTGCAGAGCCTGGTGGACGGCATCGTGGGTTTCCCGGCTTTGAACGCCGGAATCAGGCGCTGGGCCTTCATCGGGAATGCGTTCACTGAGGGGCATGGCATCGGGATGGTCTGAAGCCGTGGCGTCCAGAGAGTCGGTAAGCCGATCGTGCTTGGTCTTGCGGAAATGATCGACCAGCAGATTGCGGGTCAGGGTTGTGACCCAAGTCATAAATGCGCCTCGACCGACGTCGTAGGAATTGAGTGTCCGGTACATTCTGACGAACACCTCCTGGGTCAGGTCCTGCGCGTCGTCGGGCGACCCAGCGAACCGATAACAAATGTTATAGATACGACGGTGATACCGCTGAACGATCTCGTCCCATGCGACCGCGTCGCCAGCAATGCAGCGACGGACCAGCAAAGCAGCCACTTGGGCGTCTTCCAAGATTTGCTCCCCGGAAATCGTTTGGCGGATCGGGACAATGCTGTCTGAGCTATCAGCTGTCAGCTATCAGGAGAAATTTGTCGTGCTACTTTCGACCAAATGGGCGCCTGATTGTCAGGTTTTCTAACGCTCTTCCTGACGGCTGATGGCTGACGGCCGATTGCTGTACGAGACCAGCCCCAAACCGTGTGCAACTAAGGATACGCGCCGAAAGAGACAAAAGTTCGTCCGGCACCGCAGAGAGTGTAGCAACGAAGGACAGTGGAGTCCTACAATTTCAATCGGGTGGGTGCTGTTTTTAGTAGTCAGCCATCAGGAAATGCATTTGTCGCGACAACGTTCGACAATTGGCACCTGATTGTCAGGTTCTCCTAAACGCTCTTGCTGACCGCTGACGGCTGATAGCTGTCTTCCGTCAGATCGGTTGTGCAGTGGTGTTTTTCGCGTCCGTCACGTTTGAGGGCTCATCGGAAAATGTCTTGCCGTGCTCGTACGCCCGCTTCTCGTACTTGGAGCCGATCTTGCGAATTGCATCGTGCCAGCCGTCATCCCAGTTAATGCGCGCCTCGCCGTCGACGACCGCCCAGGTCCCGTGACTAGAGCCGAGAGTCTTGCGTGCTTCACCATTGGGATCGAGCGTGATGAAGAAATGCCCAGCGCCGAAAGCGCCCACACCAACTTCCCATTTGCCAACAAAACGGTTGCGCCCGAAGGGCATTTCTTTCGTTGGCGAAGGGAACTCAATCCGTGCGATATCGGCTGAAAGCTTTTGCTGACGTCCGTCTTTAAAAACCAAGACCGGCCCGGATTTCAACTCGATTCTCGCTATGTCGTCGAGCGAAATGCTTTGGCTGTGACCATTGTTGAAGACAATAGTGACTGTGCCCGGTTCCGTAGGTTGCGTGCTCTGAGCCGCACCCGGCAACACTGCGATAAATAAAATGCTCAAAAGAATGGTTGTCAGTCTACGCATATTTCCCCCGGCGGGAAGCATTGACCCCGAAGAGCTTACCGCAATTCAGATTACAAACTATTAGTACGCCAAGTACAGGAAGTTTGTTCCCGCTCACCTGTTCAGGTAACGATTAACCATCCGTTAACACTTCCCGGGCAAGAGTTCAGGTAAACTACGGCGCGCGGCCTGTTGATAATGCGTATTTAGCCGGCCGCTGGACGCTTGCCTATTTCGCAATTTACCTGAGGAACAGATTATGGCAGAGTCGATCCGCCCCGCTGTATTCAATCAGTCTGGTTCCACCTCCACGAATCGTTGGAAAATCGCCGTCGCCGGGGTAATTATGCAAATCGCCTTGGGCGCGGTTTATGCGTGGAGCGTTTTTCGTATACCTCTGACCAGAGCCTTCGGCTGGACGATCTCCCAAGTGACCCTGACGTTTACTATCGCGATCCTGGTGCTGGGTTTTGCAGCTTTTGCAGGCGGGCTGTGGATGCGTAAATCCGGGCCAAAGCTAGTTGCGATCATTGCCGGATTCTTTTACGGCGCGGGTGTTTTTCTCGCCAGTTTTTCTGGTGGACATTTGTACTGGCTTTATTTTTCGTACGGAGTTCTGGGTGGAGTTGGTATTGGGCTGGGATACATCGTGCCAGTCGCGACGCTAGTCAAATGGTTTCCCGATAAGCGTGGCATGATAACCGGCATTGCAGTGGCAGGATTCGGGGCAGGGGCGTTGATCACCGCGCCGATTGCCAGCCGTTTAATTGTCAGTGTGGGCGTTCTCAAGACGTTCGCGATTCTCGGTATTGCCTACTTTATTGGCGTGACCGTGCCTGCGTTGTTTATGAAAGATCCGCCGCCGGGATTCGCGCCTGTGGGTTGGAAACCTTCAGCTGCGCAGACGAAACAGCGCGCTACGCGCGAATACACTCTGGGCGAAGCGTTGGGTAAATGGCAGTGGTATGTGCTCTGGGCAATTTTGTTTCTGAACACTTCAGCCGGAATTTCGATCATCTCGCAAGCCGCGCCCATGGCCCAGGAGATCACCCATGTCAGCGCGCTCCTGGCTGCGGGGATGGTGGGAATTATTTCTATCGCCAATGGAGCGGGACGGTTCCTGTGGGCATGGTTCTCGGACGCCATTGGCCGCCGCATGGTATTTCTTTCAATGTTCATAGTGCAGGCCGTGGTGTTCTGGATGATGCCGCATGTTTCCAGTTTCGGAACCTTCACGGCGTTGGCGTTCATTGTTCTGCTCTGCTACGGTGGCGGCTTCGGAACTATGCCTGCTTTTGCCGCCGATTACTTCGGTCCTGCCAATGTGGGATCAGTTTACGGTTTGATGCTCACGGCGTGGGGATTCGCCGGCGTGCTCGGGCCAACTCTGATTGCGCGAATTCGACAGAGCACCGGTCATTACAGCCAAGCTTTGCAGGTGATTGCGGTGATTGTTTTGATCAGCGCCGTTTTGCCACTGATTACGCGTCCGCCGAAGAGCCATATGGTTGAAGCTCACCGGCCCAGCGCAGCGTAGAGTTACATTTTTTTGTGTGCTTTGTTTACGCTCCCGCCATTGCCGGTTCCACGTCATAGATCGGGAACCATGAGGTTGCGGTTTTCAGCTTCTGGTTCACGTTCTCGATGTTCTTTACGCCTTCAGTTTCAAGCCATTTCCGGAACGCGGACGCTCCCTGTTTCGCATACACCGGAATGCCCTCCTTCCAGGTTGCGCGCCCGCAGAGCACGCCGTTGAACTTCACGCCGCTCTCGCCGCAAAGCTCAAGTGTTTCGCTGAACTCCGCATTGCTTACGCCCGCTGAAAGATAAATGAACGGCTTGGTCGTAACGCTCGCAGCTTTGTGGAACAGGTCGATGGCTTCCTTCTTTGTGTAAGCCTTCTGCCCAGCGAAACACTTCACGCCCTCTACGAATTTCATGTTCACCGGCACTTCGACTTTCAGGACATCTACGCCGTAGCGATCTTTGGTGAACTCTCGCATGCTTTCGGTGACGATGTGCGGTTTTTTCCTGGCGTATTCCAAACCCTTTTCGTCTGTGCCTTCGTCGTACCCGACAAATTCCAGGAAGTAAGGGATGTCATTAGCGCGGCATTCGTCGCCGATGCGCTCGACCCAGGCATGTTTCTTGTCGTTCACATCTTTCGGATCGTCAGGCGTGTAATAGAGGAGGATCTTCACGCAATCCGCACCGGCTTCTTTCAGGCGGCGTGCAGACCAGTGATCGAGCAAATCGCCAAGGCGGCCGGGGCCGGTTTTGTCGTATCCGGTTTTTTCGTAGGCCAGCAGCAGCCCGGAATTTTTTGCGCGGCGCTTGGCGGCGGGCAATCCCCACTCGGGATCGAGCAGAATCGCACTGGCATGCGGAGTGAGAACTTCGGTGACCAGTGACTTGAATTCTTCCATCATCGCGTCATTGACATCGCCGCCTTTCTCTTTCGCCAATGATTTTTGCAGCGAACCGCGCTGGTCCATGGCTGCGGCGGCGATTACTCCGCGCTTATCAGAAACGCGTTTCAAACCCGCAAGTTTTCCCGGGGAAAGCTTCATAAATCCTCCAATGTGTGCAGTGGGATGATGCCGACCAACAGTAAGGGGATCGGATAATTATTGTAATACGCGCGGGGTTCCTGAGTAGCAGGGGACAAATTTTTGCATCCGTGCAGGGTACATGGCCTGCGCAGGATGAGAAAACGGCATCGAAGAACCTCAATGATCGGAAAGAAGCTCTTAGCGCGTGCGGCAGTGTGTGCCAGCATTTGCTGCCAACCGAATTTGGGATACGCCCAAAATGGTAGTGCCGCTCTGCCGGACGATCCCTCCCATGCATCTCGATATTCAGCCGATCGGAATGATTCTTCGGAGAGAGAAGTCACCTGGCGGACTCTACCGAAGGACTTCCTTCATGACCAGAAAGATATTTGGCTGTTCCCGGGCCAATTGGCAAAGGGGCGCCATTGGCTGCCCACCCTTGCCATCATAGGTGGAACCGCAGGGCTTATCGTGGCCGATTCGCACGCCATGCCTTATTTTCAATCTCACGAAAAAAACCTCGACGATCTCAATGATGTCTTCGATTCGCCCATCACAGCCGCTGAAGTGATAGTTTTGCCGGCCTCGCTCCTGGTTTCAGGTTATGCGCGGCATGACTCGTATCAGACCGGTACGGCGCTGTTGGCAGGAGAGGCCTACGCGGACAGCGCCATCGTCGACTTGGCGATCAAAGCCATTTCGCGCAGGGAACGCCCGAGTGATATTCCTCCAGGAGGATCTTTCAGCGATACGTTTTTTAATGGCGGCAAGTCTCCGTTCAAGGGCAGCTCGTTTCCATCCGGGCACGCTGCGGGGGTATTTTCTGTAGCTACGGTTATCGCCACTCGGTACCACCATCATCGCTGGGTGCCATGGGCGATGTACGGCTTCGCAACCGCGGTCAGCTTTTCTCGCGTGACTACCAGTGCTCATTTTCCATCAGATGTATTTTTAGGAGCAGCTCTCGGCTACACCATTACCCGTTACGAAGTACTTCGCCCGCGCTGAAAAGTATTGTTATGCCTCGTCTCGATGGCAAAGAACTGATCTCATTCCGTTTCAATAAAAATAAGGACGCTCACTCGGAGTGTCCTTTTTTCTAGGCAAGTCGGCGGATCTACTTGAAGTCGACCGCCGGAAGCACACTCGTGCCTTCAACCCTGACCGCAAGCAATGCCGCGGGATTCAGGCCCAGCGCTTCGAGGATGGTAGGCGCAACCTGCGCTGTCCCCACTTCCGCACGAACCGTTCGCGGACTGAAGTCGGGAAACGACAGCAGCAGCATAACGTTGGTGTCATCATGGGCAAAACCGCCGTGCTCCTCCTGTTTGGCATGGCTGCCGGAATATGTGACACCAATATTCGGGGCCACGATGATGTCCGGGGTGCGCGGGTCTTTGGTTGGATCGTTGTAGTTGATCGAGAGCGACGGGCCGTAGAAGATCTGTCCAAGTCCGATACCGGTGGCGGAGCCATTGTCTTCCAGGATTTTTACCGCCGTGTCAGTGTCAGCCGAACTCTTTAACCAGAGAAGCGAAACGTCATCTTCAGTGGGGCCGATACCAGAACCATTGGTGGACTCTGAGTCGGGAATAAAGCCGGCATCAGAGAGCAGGGTTGCCGGTGAAGTCCCAACCCGCGTTTGAGGCACGTAACGGCTGGGATCGATGGGCGACTGGCCGTGCTTGGCGGTAATCACGATCAGAGTTGAATCGTAAAGGTCTCTGGCTTTCAACTCCTTCACGAAGGCGGCAATCGAGGCATCGACGAATTTGAATTCGCCGAGAAGCGCCTCGCTGGGCGTACCCGCGGCGTCCAAATATCCGCCGGTCACGCCGTTGCTCAGTTCGATAAGCTTCTGCCCCACGCTGACGGCCTGAAAATTCATGCCGAAGATGGTGGGAACCCGAGTCCTTCTGGTGCCGAGATGGTTCTTGCCATCGATCTCGTTCAGGATAGCGTCAACCTTCAACGTGTCATAACACTGGATGTTCTGGAAGCTATTGGTCCATGCGCTCACGTCAGATCCCGGATCGAGAACGGTGGAACAAGAAACACCGGTCGGAGTGGTGACGCCGGGAAGTGCAATTACATTGGAGTTGATTTCAGGCCCATAAAAATCATCAAGCGCTGCGGGGCCAAGGCCAGAGGCGACCGACGCATACGCTGGGTGCTTGTCGGACCATGCCGCGTACCCGCCAGCTTGGTGAATGACACTGAAGATGCTGTTGGCGCGAACGAATTCCCACGGGAATACCGGGCTACAGCCGTTCTTCGGATCGCGCACCAGCC
This sequence comes from Terriglobales bacterium, assembly GCA_050746025.1. Classification (GTDB taxonomy): domain Bacteria; phylum Acidobacteriota; class Terriglobia; order Terriglobales; family Acidobacteriaceae; genus Gp1-AA145. The sequence goes on from JBOGLH010000151.1 coordinate 22,941, forward strand.
GCTTGGGGTCGATGGATGCAAGCCCGCCGTCAATGAGTGATGCGCCGGGCGCTCCACCATTGAGCTTGCTCTGATCAATGTCGATGCCTTCTTCATACTCGGTGGTGGTCCCGGTAGGTGCGGCGCCGGGAGTGCAGGGGCCGGCGGCGACGCCGTTGCCGGTGGTCTTGGCGGGCGCGTCGTAATTTCTGGAATACGCTACGTCGTAGTAAACCCCGGTCAGGGCCGGACTTCCACCGGTGACGATGGCGGTCAATCCGGGGAAAGAGTCCGATGGCCTGGAAGTATTTGCGGCAACGTAATTGACGCTATTCCGGGCGAGACGCGCAAGCGCCGGACAATAGGGATCACCATTGTTGGCGGTGCTGATACCTTTTGCGCAGTTTGCGAAATCGACGGCGTGCATTCCGTCGACGCTGATTAAAAGGACGCGTTTAATGTGGCCGTGGTGGTGATCGTTATCTTCGGCGAGAGTAACGCCGGTCAACAGAGCGACTACGAGTGCAAGCGAAACAAGTATTTTTTTCATTTGAGCCTCGGCAGCGATCTTACGGAACAGGCTGTGAAGGCCGTGTTAGAAAGAGTTGAATTCTTCGTGAAAATTAAAGGTCTGAAGTCCGCACAGTTTGCCCGCGGAACGACGCGGGTTGGTTTTCATGCAATGTAAGAGCGCTTGCTATACTTAATAGGTATGTCCGTGATTAAAAACATTGCCGCCATCGCCAAGGGTATGAGCATCACCTTCATCGAGATGTTCCAGCCGACGACGGTGGAAAATTATCCTGATGGCCCGGGGCCGCTGCGGGGGGCCAAGTTTCAGGAGCGGTACCGGGGTGTGCATGTCTTGCAGCGCGATGAGAACGGCCTTGAGAAGTGCGTCGCTTGTTTTCTTTGCGCAGCCAACTGTCCGGCCAACTGCATCTATATCGAAGCCGCAGAGAACACCGCCGAGAAACGGGTGAGCGGCGCCGAGCGTTATGCCAAGGTTTATAACATTGACTACAACCGCTGCATTTTTTGCGGATACTGCGTTGAGGCCTGCCCGACCGACGCCATTACGCACGGACACGGATTTGAGCTGGCAACTTTCAACGCGACCAATTTGATTTATCGCAAAGAGCAATTGCTCGCGGCGAGGCCGGCACATTTGGGAGCGAACCCGGTGTTCAACTCTGCAGAAGTGGCGGGTGGAGCGCCGGCGCAAGTCGCTCCAGGAGAGTGACAAAGCCGTCGTTGGTCGTGCGTCGTCGGTCTTCCGCTGAGTGAGGAGATGACAGTTCAGTAACTTTCGCGAAATTTGACGCCGGTCTTCCAATGCGAGGGCTGGCGTTTGTGTATAAAAAGCAGCTTTTCGCCGGGATTGGGGTCGAATCGAAGCCTGCTCGAAGGCATCAATAAAGACATGAAAAAGGCCCAACGCCATCCCCTTGAAAAGATTCTTGAAGATCGCATCGCCATCATTGATGGAGCGATGGGTACGACGATCCGCACCTATGGGATGAAAGAAGCCGACATCCGGGGGGAGCGATTCAAGGACGCTAAGAAAAGTCTCTTAAACAATGGTGACCTATTTTCGCTGACCAAACCAGAAATCATTGGAGATATCCATCGGCGGTTTCTGGAGGCAGGCGCGGACATCATCGAGACCAACACCTTCGGCGCCACGAGCATCGCCCAAAGCGAATTTTTTGTGGAAGATCCGCGCGAGCACGGTGGGCGCAAAGATCCTGAGTTTTACTCCAAGATCATCGGCGATCCATTTCTCGAAGGTCTGGCCTGGGACATCAATGAGCAGTCGGCGAAGCAGTGTCGTGAATGGGCCGATCGTGTTGGAACTGCGACCTCGCGCCAGCGTTTCATAGCAGGAGCTGTTGGGCCGCTTACCGTTTCTCTCTCGAATTCGCCGGACGCCGACGACCCGGGATTTCGTGTGGTCACGTTCGATCAGGTGAAGGCCGCTTACGCGCAACAGGTGCGCGCTCTCATTGCCGGCGGCGTAGATCTGCTGCTGGTAGAGACCATCTTCGACTCGCTGAATGCCAAGTCGGCGCTCGTCGCAATCCGCGAGGTTTTTGACGAAAAGGGCAAAGAACTGCCCGTCATGATCTCCGCGGCCGTGGGACGTGGTGGCGAAACCATGATCTCCGCGCAGACGCCAGAGGCATTCTGGAATGCCGTGCGACATGTGAAGCCGTTGTCAGTCGGCCTCAACTGCTCTCTCGGTCCCGATCTCATGTATCCCTTTCTGGAGGAACTCTCGGAAAAGGCGAGCGTCGCGATTTCGAGTTACCCCAATGCTGGACTGCCAAATCCTCTTTCGGAAACAGGCTTCGATCTGGGACCGCAGGACATGGCGGGTTACCTGTCTGAGTTTGCGGACGGCGGCTTGATCAACATTGCCGGCGGCTGCTGCGGAAACACCCCGGAGCACATCGCTGCAATAGCGAAAGCGCTCCACGCGAAACCTCCGCGAAAATTCGGGACTCAACTCGCCGAAGTATCGTCCGCTCACAAAAGCGAGATTGAGAGTCGAGCGTGAGCGTGTCCGACGACGCCATCACCGACGCGTCGAAGTGGAGACCGCTGCGTCTCTCGGGTTCGCAGCCATTCACCCAACAGCAAGGCGTGTATATCGTAATCGGCGAACGAACCAACGTTGCCGGTTCCCCGAAGTTTGCTAAATTCATCAAGCAAGGGAAGTACGAAGAGGCGGTAAGCGTCGCTCGACAGCAGGTTGAGAACGGCGCGAACGTGCTCGACGTCTGCATGGACGAGGGCATGATTGAAGGCGTCGCTGCGATAACACGCTTCCTGCAAGTCTTGGCGAGCGAGCCCGAAGTCGCTAAAGTTCCTATTATGGTGGACTCCTCGAAATGGGAGGTCATCGAGGCAGGCCTGAAGTGCCTCCAGGGTAAGGGCCTCGTCAATTCGATTTCACTGACAGAAGGCAAAGAGAAATTTTGTGAACACGCGGCGGCCGTCCTGAAATACGGTGCTGCCGCTGTCGTAATGGCCTTCGACGAACAGGGGCAGGCCGCAAATTATGAGGACAAGATCCGTATTTGCGAACGGGCTTATAAAATCCTGGTGAATGAAGTCGGATTTCCTCCGGAAGACATCATCTTCGATTCGAACATTCTCACCGTCGCCACGGGCATGGAGGAGCATAACAACTACGCAGTCGATTACCTCAACGCGACTCGTTGGATCAAAGCCAACCTGCCGTACGCGAAAGTGAGCGGCGGCGTTTCTAATATCTCGTTTAGTTTTCGCGGCAACAACGTCGTTCGCGAGGCGATTCATTCTGCCTTTCTCTATCACGCAATCGCAGCCGGCAGGGATATGGGCATTGTGAATGCCGGCATGCTCGAAGTGTATGAAGAGATCGAGCCTGAACTAAAAGTGATGGTCGAAGATGTCCTGCTGAACCGCCGTCCTGATGCCACCGAGCGTTTAGTCGAATATGGCGAAACGTTAAAAGGAGCAGGCAAGGCCAGCGAGAAGAAAGCTAGTTCCGCAGAATGGCGAAACGGTACTGTCGAAGAGCGCATGGCACATGCGCTGGTGAAGGGTATTGACACATATATCGAAGCCGATGCTGAGGAAGCACGCGTCAAACTGGGCCGCCCGCTCGCGGTGATCGAAGGACCACTGATGGCCGGCATGGGCATTGTGGGTGATCTTTTCGGTGCGGGCAAGATGTTCCTGCCTCAGGTAGTGAAGTCGGCGCGAGTTATGAAAAAAGCTGTCGCCCACCTCACTCCCTACATGGAAGCCGAGAAGGAAGCCCGGGCTGCGGCTGGCGAAGTAATAAAGGCCCAAGGAAAAATCATTCTTGCGACGGTCAAAGGTGACGTTCACGATATTGGCAAGAATATCGTTGGGGTGGTCCTTGCCTGCAACAACTACGAAGTGATTGACCTGGGTGTAATGGTCCCATGTGAAAAGATTCTTGAACGCGCCAAGGCAGTGAATGCAGACTTGATAGGGCTCAGCGGACTGATTACACCATCTCTCGACGAGATGGTGCATGTGGCCCGGGAGATGGAACGCCAGGGTTTCAAATTGCCACTGTTGATCGGCGGAGCAACCACAAGTCGCAGGCACACTGCGGTCAAAATTGCACCGCATTACAGTGAGCCGGTCGTTCACATTGTTGACGCCAGCCGCGCAGTGCCAGTCACAACGAGTCTCCTGAGTGACGAAAGTAAACCAGCGTTTGTGGCGCGGTATCGCGCTGAATACGAGGCGGTCCGCAAAGCCCACGCTGCGCCCAAACAGCCAACGGTCTCGATTGCAGTCGCCCGTTCGCGGCGCACTCCGATTGTGTGGCGCGCCGAGGACATACCTGTTCCGAGTTTCAATGGCGTGCACGTACTAGATGATTTTCCGCTCGCCACGCTGCGCGAGTTCATCGACTGGTCGCCATTTTTCCACACCTGGGGATTGAAAGGTGTTTATCCGCGAATTTTTGAGCACCAAGAACAGGGTGAGCAAGCACGCCAGCTATTCAAAGAAGGCAACGCCCTTCTCGATGTCATCATTGAAAGGAAGCTCATCACTGCTAGAGGCGTGTATGGTTTATTTCCTGCTAACGCCGTGGGAGATGACGTCGCGTTATATACGGACGACAAGCGCGACAAAGTATGCGAACGATTTCATTTTCTCCGGCAGCAGGCAAATAAAGAAGGAAGCGAGCCGTGCCGTTCACTTGGGGATTTCATCGCGCCGAAGGAGACAGGGCTGCGCGATCACGTCGGCGCATTTGCAGTCACCAGCGGGATCGGGTTGAAAGAGTTATGCGACTGTTACCGCGCCAAACATGACGACTACAACGCGATCATGGCTGAGGCTCTTGCGGACCGCCTGGCTGAGGCTTTTGCCGAATGCCTGCACAAACGCGTCCGGCTGGAGTGGGGCTACGGCTGTTCAGAGAACCTGAGCACCGAAGATCTCATTCACGAAAAATATCGCGGGATTCGACCGGCCCCAGGGTATCCGGCATGTCCGGACCACACCGAGAAAGGCACATTATGGCGTCTGCTCGACGTGGAAGCCAAGACAGCAATTCAGATCACGGAATCATTCGCGATGTGGCCGGGATCCAGCGTGAGCGGTCTTTACTTCGCGCATCCGGAATCACGCTATTTTGATCTCGGCAAAATTGAACGTGATCAAGTTGCCGACTACAGCGATCGCAAAGCCATGGACGTTCACGAAGTCGAGCGATGGCTTGGACAAAACTTGAATTATGATCCTGCGGAGTAGTGCTTGCGCAGCACACGCGCCAACCCGCACTTCCCGCCGCGCATCTTTTGCTCATGATCCGCAAACTGAAATCAGGGGAATACCGGCTGTATTCGCGCAAGAAGGATGCGAAGACCGGAAAGCGCAAAAACCTCGGAACATTTTCGTCCCGCGCTGGGGCGGAGAAGCACGAGCGTGCGGTGCAGTTCTTCAAAAGACGCTGACGCCGAACTAAAAACCCTTGAGCTTAGTCCGGGTCGCGTTCGAAATCCAGGTCAGCACCGACCAGCGGAGAGCTCCTGAAAAACTCAATCAGGGTCTTAGGCTGCTGGCGCGGCAGGGTCAGTTCTTCATACCGCTCGATGGAAAGCCCAACGACCGTTTCCTTTCCTGCACTGGTTACAAATTGCGGCCCCTCAGTTCGCGCGCGCCTGAAAATTTCGCTGAACTGCGCCCTCGCGGTTTGCAGTTGCCATGTCGACCTTGTGCTTGGATTCATAGCTAATCTTACCAGCAGCCATGTGCAAGCCCTTATCCCGCTGCCAATTCTTTGGCTCTTCGCACAGTTTTCACTACGGCCTTAATTAGCGTCACTCGTAGCTTGCCTTCTTCGAGTTCCGTAGTTCCGTCGATGGGGCACTGGCTTCTGCTTGAACCCGAGCAGAGCACGTCGGCCATCGTGGTGCACCATCCGGCTGTGAATATTTCGTGACCTGATAATCGGAGCCGGCTACCCTCCCCGTCCCGTGGAACGCAAAATTAGTCGCACGAGAGAAAACATTCGATGGAACAAATAGTCGACGTGATCGAGAGACGAAATCTGCGCTTTCCCAATCTCGGTGTGCCGGATCATATAGGAATTTCCAATTAAGGTAAGCTCTTTTGCCTCGTTTTCTATCGTTCCCCGAAGATTAGGTTCGGTTGTGACCCTATCGAGCAGAATGCGGGTCGAATCTTTTTTATCCTTCGCGGGCTCCAGTGTCTTGAGTCTTTCCCAGGCGTCCCAGAGCTTTTCTAAAGCCTCTCTCCGAAGATCCGGTCTGTCGCTCAGAAATTTTGACTGCGCGGCTTCAAGCAATCCATCTAAGGTTGTATCGCCAGTCTTGAATGTGCTCGTTGAAATCGCACTTCTCGGGACGGGACTATCAGACAGACCTCGTACAAAGCGCATATGCCGAACTTCTCCTAGTCGCTCAGCGTTTAGATCCTTTGTAGTCACGACTCCCGCTCCGGCTAGCCTGCCGCCAGTTCTTTTGCTCTTTGCGCAGCTTTCACCACTGCCTTAATTAATGTAACTCGCAGCTTGCCCTCTTCGAGTTCCATGATTCCGTCGATGGTGCAGCCTGCGGGGGTGGTCACGGCGTCTTTTAGCAGCGCCGGATGATCGCCAGTCTCGAGCACGACCGTCGCTGCTCCGAGAGTGGTTTGGGCGGCCAGTAATGTCGCTATGTCGCGCGGCAGGCCGACTTTCACTCCGGCTTCGGCCAGCGATTCCAGAATGATGTAAATGTATGCCGGACCGCTGGCCGACAGGCCGGTGACTGCGTCCATGTGCTTTTCGTCGACCACTACGGTGCGCCCGACGGCGTTGAAAAGCGAAGTGGCGGCTTCGACGTGCTCGGGTTTGGCGTATTGGCCTTTGCACAACGCAGTCATGCCCTGGCCGAGAACGCACGGAGTATTGGGCATGGCGCGAATCACTGCGGCCCCAGCCCCTAGCGCGCTTTCGATCTGCGAAGTGTGCACTGAAGCTGCGACCGAGATAACAAGTTGATCGGCGGAAACCTTATCGCTGATCTGCTCCATTACTTCCTGAACAACCTGCGGCTTTACGCACACAAAAATGATGTCAGCGGTATCCACGGCAGATGAATTGTCGGTGGTGACCTTGATCCCGAGCTTATGGGAAAGTTCGTGAGCGCGGCCTTCGTGAGCGACGGTTGCGCGCACGCGTTCAGGCGGGATCCGATGCTTATCGATGAGCGCCCTCACCAGGATGCCGCCCATTTTCCCAGCACCGAGTACGGCAATGCGACTCTTCGAAAAATCCCTATCCATGTGGTCCTCCGCCCAGGCTGTCGCGTCGAAGTGAGTGCTGTTTCGGCGCGGCGCTGCTGGCGCAATTTTAATTGTGAATGAAACTCGAAGATATCACACGGATTATGGAGTGACAGTAAGCGCAACTTGGGCGGTATGTGCCACCGCTCCGCAGGTCGCGGTCACGGTTATGGTGTAAGTTCCGGCAGGGGTTCCGGGGCTGCCACTGCCTCCGCCATTGCCTTGCAGGCCGCCACCGCAAGAGAGAAGTGCCAAAATCAAAATAACGGAAAAAATCGCCAGCCCACACCGGCGCACATTATTTTGAGTGTTCGACCGCTTTAGACAAATCAATCCTGCAAGTGGGAAAGAAACGAACAAGATTGCGAGCATGCCGCTTCTGGAGGCGGGAACAGCCGCCGTGGTGGCAATCGTGAAGGTGACGGCGGAATTTTCGCTTCCCGCGCCAACTTGCGTCGGATTAAAGCCGCATGTCGTGAGCGCAGGTAATTTGGAGCAAGCGAAGGTTACGTTGTTTGGAAATGACCCGGTGGTTGGGCTGACATCAAGGCTAAATACCGCTGGCTGTCCTGCCGGTTCCGATGCGGTCGGTGGGCTGATGCCCATGGTGAAGTCAAAAGTCTGACTGGGGAGCACGGTGAACGTGACTGGAGCGGTGTGAGCAATCGCGGCGGCATCGGTGCCAACGCCGAGGATGTTGAAACTGTAACTTTGCGAAATGTTACTGGAGACCATCACTGTAAACGGAGTTCCCGTGGTGGACGGGGTGGCGCTTGAAGGATTAATGGTGCAGGTTGGTGGAGCTCCGGTACCGCAACTCAGGGCTACTGCGCTGGCATATCCGTTCAATGCTGTGAGAGTGCCATTGAATTGAGCCGACGAATTGACCGTTGCGGTGATCGAAGGGTTGCTGATGCTCAATACATAATCGGGCGAAGTGCCAACGTTGAGGCTGAGCGTCTGGGTCTTGCCGGGTGCGCCGGCAGTTGTTGCACTAATGGTGACCGGAGACGTACCCAGCGGAGTACTCGATGATGTCGAGATGCTCAAGCTAATCGATACTGGATTGCCTTTGGTCGGCGCAACTGAACTCGAGGGCTGAAAGTTACAAACGGCCCCAGCGGGTAAATTCGTACATGAAAGCGCGACCGCAGCGTTGAAACTTCCTGCGGCAGAAACCGAAAGAGAAACTGTTGCGCTGGTATTTCCTGGGGTGACGCTAACGCTGGCAGGAGAAGGTGCGCCGAGAGAAAAATCTATGATATGCAAACTGAGCAGAAAGTCGTGTGTGATGTTTGTTGAATCGCTTCCAACCGCGTGCACGTTGAATGCGTAGTCACCCGTATTGCCGCTCGCTTTTACGGCAAAGCTCGCGCCGGCCGCGATAGGCAGAACTGAAGCGGGGCTGGCAGTGCAAGTTTGTGGCGGACTTGTACCTGCGGCCGCGCAACTCAGGTTGACGTTGCTGCTGTATCCATTGAGGGCCGAGAGAGTGCCGGTGAAAGTTGCAGTTTGTGCGGCAAAGACGGTCAAGGGATTGTTGCTGACGTTAATTTGAAAGTCCGGGGTGGTGATGAGGTTCCATTCCCAGATGCCGCGCCCATAGGTTGCAGCACGCAGCCGCTTCAGTCCGCCAAAGTTAAAAACTTGTAGCGAGGTGACGGCCACATCCGGAAGAAAGCCGTTTGGGGACGCCGAGCTTCCAACTTCTGTCCAATTCGCACTTCCAGTGCTACTGGCGAAAACTCCTACATCGGTGCCGACGTACACCGTGCCATTCGATAGCGATGCTCCGGAATCGACCATGATCACATTGGCCGGCGCGTCGGGCAGGTTGGCGGTGAAGTCCGTCCACGACCCTCCGGCGTTAGTTGTTTTCCAAACGTGCGAAGTGTGGAATCCCATGATGGTGACGTAAGCCGTATTGCCCAACGGATCGGTGGAATCGAGGGCAATGCTTGAAATTGGAAAGCCTTCCGGGTTGATAGCCTGGGTTTGGTCTGTCCAGGTCAGCGGACCGCCGTCGGCATTGGTTGTGACCCAGACATGCCCGCCAGTGGGGACGGTTGAAATCAGCGGACCCTCCCCGTTCGTCCCGGCATAAATGACTTGGGAGAAGCCATTAGAGTTTTTCAGCCCTCCGGCGCCAATGGAGCGTACCAAATTTATTTCACTGCCGCTGCACGCGCCCGATCCGCCAGTTTCAAAATCCGGACTGAGCAAAGAAAAACTTTCCCCGATGGTTGTGCCGCGCCAAATGCGACAGGTCCCTAAAATCAGCTCGGCGGAATTCTGTGGATCGAGCGTGAATGGCACATAAAAAGGCCCGGTATCTCCACCCAGAGCATTGCTGTCGGAGATCTGGTCATTCTGGAAATCCAACGAATGACAATTAATACCAGACGCACAACGGAACACGTTGACTCCAGAAGCAGAATTAGGGGGTGTGGCGACGAACCACTCGTTTTCGTTTGCTGGATTGATTGCGGTGAAGCCATTATCGCCCGCGTTAACGTTCACCCAAGCGCCCCCGCTCTGGGAGAACGCGGTTGCAGGTGCACCGTTGTCCTGCGTGCCTCCAAAAATCAGATTGGCGTCAGTGGTGGACTCAGATATGGAAACAAATTGCGTCAGGGGGCCAAGCGTTTGATTCAAGCTGTCAAGCTGGTTGGTGAGCCCGCAGGTGCCGGTGGTTAGACCGGTGTACCCGTCCAGCGCACGATAGATGCCGCCGTCGTTGGCAAAAAAAATAAGCGAGCTTCCGTTTGCGACCAGAAAATCCATGGCGTGCTGGCCGGGATGCACCTTGGCAATGTCGCTGCAACCGTAGGCGTGGGTCAGGTTCATGAAACTGTTCTTGCCAGTGCCGTTGCAGGTGGGAAACGCATTGGTAATTGTGCACTTGTAAATGTTGGCTGCGCCGGCATAAAGGTCAGTCGCAGTGCCATTGGGAACAGCAGAGAGAGTCAGGTCGAAGATGCCTTGTGCGGTTCCACAACCGCCGAAAAGATCACCACAATGCGTGATTCCCGAATCGTTGACCTCAGTCCATGTCAGGCCGCCGTCGGCGCTTTGCCAAATATCCTGGTCAATCGAATTCGCGTCGACATACCAGGCGTACATCTCTCCCAGATTGTTTGGTCCCGCGCGATTCGGAACTACTGTAATTTCGCCGCGATAAACCGGGCAACTGCTCGGCGAAACTGCCAGCGCTGGACATGCGGCGGCCGTCAGTCCGATGCCAGGCTGAGTTGCGAGGCGCGTCCAGGTGATCCCGTCGGGCGACGAATAAAATCCGTGAAAGCGAATGACTGCATAGAACTTCCCCGCGGCCTGGTTGAATGCAACCGCGGAGACGGATGCAGAAGTAACGCTCACGCCCGAATCATTCACGTTAGCGGCCTGCCAAGTTATGCCGGCATTGGTGGAGTAATACAAACCACGATTAGCTGCAACCGGATTTTCCAATCCTTCGGCGATTCCTTCAGAGGCCGATCCCGCAGCTGCAATTACCAAGTTTGGATTTGCAGAGCTGAACACGATCTGGCTGAAACCGAGGCCGGCGAATTGGTGTGCCCCCGTACTGTCCTGCGAAATGAGAGTCCATCTTTGGCCGCCATCAGCTGAGAGCAGGATGCCGAGGCCGTAGTAAGAATCCTGCGAATTATCGGTTTCCCCGGTTCCGGCCAGAACTATGCTGTTGGCTGAATTCGGATTCGAGAGCTGCGGCTGAACTGCGATGCTACCGATGGCGAGCGTTGCCTGAGCGTCAGTCAATGGAATCCAGGTGACTGAGGACGAATCCGTGCTCAGCGTGCCTGCCTTGATTGATTTCCATACTCCGCCGTAGGCGCCTCCGGCAAAAACCGTGTTGCCGCTTGCGTCGTTGGGATCGATGGCGACGGCGGTGGCTCGGCCGGAGACGAATCCGTAATCCTGCAACCCAGTGCCGCTGGCATCGGATGGAAGGGGTTTAGGTCCTAACGAAGTCCATGTGCCCGCGATGAAGGCAGAGCTTAGGGGACGTGCCGAACGCATTTGCAATTTCTGCTGGATTGCAAGGGCTCGCAGTCTGGCTGAATTTGCTCCGGGGATTCTGCGTCCCGCCGATTGCCATCGTTGCCGGGAAAGCACGCGCTGGCGAATGTTTGCTTCGGGGAAAACATCACCCGAGTTTGTGTCCGGAAGCGCAGTTTGTTGAGCATGCAAAGTCCAGCTCATCCCCAAGGTCGTGACCGCCACCAGCAAAGCGTAGGTAAATCGATATGGCATCTGCTATGCCGTCTTGCGAACTTGGGGCGCAGCCGAGATTTTTCCCAGACGCACTAGGCGCGCAATAATCGATCCATTCGTCCGATTATGCATTTGGGCAATTCGCTCGAAGGAGATGCCACGGCGTATCTCATCGCAGATTTCAGCGTCTTCCTGATGAGACCAGGCTTTGCCTGCGTTCTTGGGCAGAAATTTCTTGGCCCGTTCACGCTCTGCCTGAAATTCGAGCGCGCCCATGGCCCGGTGCATTGCTCGCACCGCCTGCGGATGCTGATAAAGGTTATCGGCGGGTAGTATTGCGCCGGTCTCTGGATGGACGCCGTCGGCGAGTTTACGTATGACCGCGAGTGCTTCCTGAATCTCCATTGGTTTCCTTGAGTAACTCCGGCCTGTGTTCTTGCGAATGGTAGGGCTTTGGGCAAAAAATCTCTGTGACATGTGAACATTCGGGCGGTGACAGTGTCGAATTGAAAAAGAAAGGGTCGCGTAGCGATTACACTGTTGTGTCTTATGGATTGGCAGGCATTTTGGCTGACATTTCGCCTTGCAGTGATCGTGACCGTAGTGCTGCTGGTGCTCGGGTTGCCAATTGCCTACTGGATCGCGTTCTCACGCTGGCGGTGGAAATTTCTGTGTGAGGCGGCTGTGGCTTTGCCGATCGTGCTGCCGCCAACCGTGCTTGGGTTTTATGTGCTGATCGCGTTGGGTGCCCGCAGCCCTTTAGGACGATGGTGGCAATCGATCACTGGGCATACCCTGGCATTCACGTTTGAAGGCCTGGTGATCGGGTCGGTCATCTATAGTCTGCCATTTTCAGTACAGCCCTTTGCGGCTGCGTTTTCTGCCGTCGACCGCCGATTGCTGAATGCATCGGCGGTGCTGGGTGTATCAAAGTTCCGAACTTTTTGGCGTGTGATCTTGCCACTGTCTTTGTCCGGCCTGGTGACGGGCATCGCGCTAACTTTTGCGCATACCATCGGCGAGTTTGGTGTGGTGCTGATGGTGGGAGGCAACGTCCCCGGCGTGACGCGCACACTATCTATCAACATTTTTGATCAAGTGCAGGATTTGAACTACGCAGCCGCGAACACGACGTCGCTGGTGCTGCTCGGGATTGCGTTCATACTGCTGTCGATTGTGTATTCGTTCAATCGTCGGTTTTGGAGCCTATGTCCACGGCCTTAAATAGCCCGAATCCCAACGTCGCGCCGCAATCGGGCCCGGCGTACGGGCTTCAAGTTCGAGTGCGCCGAACGCTCAGCAGCGAAGGCGGCGGATTCCAACTCGATGTGGCTTTAGTTCTGGAGAAGGGGATCACGATTTTATTTGGTCCGTCCGGGGCCGGAAAAACGACATTACTCGATTGCATCGCAGGGCTGGCGCAACCCGAACGGGGACGAATCTCCGCTGGAACTCGAGTTCTGTTTGATTCGGAGGATGGAATTAGTCTCAATGCGACCGAAAGAAAAATCGGATACGTGTTCCAGGATTTGGCCTTGTTCCCTCATCTCACGGTGGAAGGCAACGTTGCCTACGGACTTGCTGATCTCAAGGCAGAAGATCGGAAGCAGCGAGTTGCGGCCGCCCTCGAATCATTGCGCATTTCAGATCTGCGCGCGCGTCGTCCCGCGGAGCTTTCTGGCGGAGAACGCCAGCGAGTGGCTTTGGCGCGCGCGCTAGTAATGCAACCATCGGTTTTGCTTTTGGACGAGCCTTTGGCAGCCCTGGATATGCCGGTGAGAATGAAGATCGCCGAGGATCTGCGCCGGTCGGTTCAGGCACTGCCGATTCCGGTACTCTATGTGACGCATAGCCGCGATGAAGTATTCATGCTGGGCGTGAGAATGCTGATGATGGAGCGAGGGAAGATCATTGCTGAGGGTACACCGCACCAGGTGATGTCAGCGCCGCGCACTGAGACGGTCGCGCAGTTAGCGGGATTCGAAAATATCTTCGACGCGAAGGTTACGTCGATTCATGAAGAACGTGGAACCCTGATATGCAAAATTGGCGAGGGCAAGGTCGAGTTGGAAACGCCGTTGGTGCGAGCCGAAGTTGGATCTAAACTGCGGGTGGGAATCAGTGCAGGGGATGTTCTGCTGGCGACGGCGGCGCCGGTCGAGTTAAGTGCGCGCAATATTTTGCCCGGCAAACTGCTTTCGCTGTGGCAAAGGGACATGATTGTAGTCGCAAGGGTGGATTGCGGCGTCGAGATGTCAGTGCATCTCACGCTGGCGGCGCGAGATGCGCTGGAGCTCGTGACTGGCAAACAGGTGTGGCTGATTGTGAAGACGCATTCGTGTCATCTGCTGGGGTGAACTGAATGATCCTCCTTTCTTGTCATCCTGGGCGGAGAGAATCGATTCGCTTGCGAATCGATTTTTGCAGTCGAAGGATCCCACGAAGCAATTATGTTCCACAAACATCGAGAGGCGTTTTTAACTAGCGGTTTAGTTCGCGGGGAGAATGCCTCGAATTGCGCTATCAAATGCACGGGGTCCTTCGACTCCGGAATCTGATTCGCAAGCGAATCGATTCTCTCCGCTCAGGATGACAGGGCAGTGGAAATGCAACCCAAACCGCTCAGAATTACAGAGCGATCATCACAGGGCCGGTCGATGTGTGGTCGGACCTGCGAAGTTCAACGAGCAGCGGTCAGCCTTGCCTCTTCGATTTTCTCTATCTCAATAATGCCCACCCACTGGCCGCGGCGACGCTCGGTATAAACCACATCCCCGCCCAACACTGAAGCGGCGACCTGCGGCGTCAGGTCCACGTGATAGCCGAAGTACAGGGACTTCCATTCCTGCCAGCGGCGCCAACGGTCGAAGATCGTGCGCCCGGGCTGGTACTTGGTGGAGAAGACCAGCGCCACGTCGAAGCGGGAGCGGGCGTCGGCTGCGGACAGCACTTGTTCTGCGGAAAAGTCTTCTATCTTCACCACCTGCATCGGTTTGGGAACGTATCCGAGATATGGCCGGGTGAGTTCGTCGGTGGCCGGCCAAGCGGTAAGTACACGCGCGTTGAGATATCGCTGCTCAAGAAACCGTTCGGCGTCCTGGTGCAGGTGGATGTAATCGCGATAAGCAAGATTGTCTTCGGGAGAAAATCCGTACGGTGGATTTATGAAAAGCGCCGAGAGGAATGCCAGCGCGATGACAGTGATAACCGCCTTCCACGCGCGCAGCCGCCGCCAGATAGTAGAGACGCAGACCAGGATCATCAGCGGGACTATGGGAAGCATGTACCGCGCCAGCACTGCGCCGCCAACGATCGAGAGGCTGACCAGATAAACAATCGCGATGGCGAGGAAAGTTAATTGAACTGGCACGGAAATTCGCGATCGTTCGCCGCCAGCATCTTTGATCGCCGCGAACGTCATGGCGACTACGCAGCCCAGAGTCAGGACGTAAAGATCGAGATATCCGACGGTTTGCCAGATGCGGAGAAGCAGCGCCAGCAAAATTCGCAGCGGATGCAAAGTTGATTGCACGTTGTAGCGGAAGAATTCCGGGTTGCCGAAGACGAATCCGGTGCGGGCGTAGTGGTAGGCATACCAGAGGATGAGGGGAACAATGGTCAAGGAAAGCATGCATGCGTTGAGGAATCGGCTTTTGGACGTGTATTTGTGCACATGGGGTAGGGCACGAGTTTCAGTCGTGCCGAAATCCGGGTTTGGATGTTGGGCCGCTTCAGCGGGTGAAATTTCTGGCACCGCGTTGTGCCGTCCCGTTCGGGACTCGATCTCGGCGCTGTCATCTCCCCGGCACTGCCGTGCCGGGCTTTTACATCCCGCCGCTACGCGGCTGGTAATTCGGTTCTGCAAACAAGTCGCTACTTCCCAAATGATGAGTGCCAGAGGAATCAGGATGGCGGTTTCTTTGGCTAAGGCAGCTAATGAGAACCAGATGAGCGCGGGCGAGGACGCCCGCGCCCCCACACCCATTTTCATTCCTCTGCCCAGCCCCATTTTCATTCCCCTGCCGGTGGCCATCTCCGTTCCCATTGCCACGTTCTTGCCTCGGAAATAGGACTCAAGGCCCCAGAAGATGAAGCCTGCTGCGGGGAGATCGACCTGCGCCAAGGAGCTCTGCGCAAAAAATACCGGATAGATCCCGACCAGCAAAGTACTGCACGCCGCGACGGTCGAATTCGCGACCGTGCGCGCCAGGCGAAAAAATCCCAGCAAAGAAAATGCTGCCAGCAGCAACATTGCTGATCGAGTCACAATTTGGCCCTGGCCAAATATTTTCCAGGCCAGCGCCAGCCATGCCATTACCAGCGGAGGATGCGCGTTGGATGGCGTGGAATACGGGATCAACGATCCGAAAAAAAGATCGCGGGCGGCGGGAATGTAATAACCGGCTTCATCCCAAAAATATGGGAGGCGGAGCAGCGGGGCATGAAGAGCGATCATGAGGATCGCGAAGAGCACAAACAATCCCGCATTCTTCGCCAGTCCGAATTGGGTTTGATTCGGCAGAATTTCAGTGTATGGGGCCGGGCGCCTGCACATGCGGATCGAGCTTGATCTCGCCGAAGGTGCTTTCGTAATTGGTCACATTCTGATGCAGGATCGACGCCAGAGCCTTCGCCTGTTGCGGGCTTAGATAGACGCCCTGAAAGTTGCGCACTTCGACCTGATTCTCCGTCTGCTGCTGCATGGTGCCAAAAACCAGAAAAAAATCCCAGACGCTGACGCGCACTTGCACGCTGTTGGCGTAGGCCTCGCGGTACTCGGGGGTATTAACCAGATTAAAATTCGGCTGCGTAGGTGTGATCATAAGGCACCAAGTTTAATGGGAATCAGCGCGAAAAGAAAATGGCGGAAGTGGGAATCTACTTCCGCCATGAAAATTGTCCAACCATAAAAACAATTAAACCGCTGCCGCACCGCGCTCTTGGTTGCGGATACGAATCGCTTCCTGGACTTTGTACAGAAAAATCTTTCCGTCCCCAATCTTGCCGGTGGCGGTTGCTCCAATTACTGCCTGGACCGCTTTGTCAACCAAATTGTCGGTAAGAACTACTTCGATCTTAATTTTCGGTAATAGGTCAACCGTGTATTCCTGGCCGCGGTAGTGTTCAGTGTGTCCCTTTTGGCGTCCGTGACCGCGCACCTCCGTAACGGTCATGCCATCTACCCCCAGTTCCGCGAGTGCATTCTTAACTGCATCAAACTTGTTTGGCTGAACAATCGCTTCGAGTTTGGTCATCATTTTTTAGTCCTCATACCCAGCAAGAATTTAGTTCATTGAGCAAAAATCTGCGGTCTTACTTTAAGCATCCACCAAGTTGGTTGCAGTTACTATCATTGGTTCAAGCGGAACCGGCACTTCCGCATCCATCGGCTCGGCGGAAAAGAGCAGCCGGAGCAGCGGCGGCGTTACTAAGGTGGTGATTAGAACCAGCAGCACAACATGCATGTAAACGTCATGCGTTACCAATCCAGCGCCCAGGCCGATGCTGGCGGTGATCAAGCCAACTTCGCCCCGCGGAATCATTCCCACCCCGACGATCCAGGATTCACGACGGCTGAAGCCATTGGCCAGAGCTCCTACTCCGCAGCCTACGATCTTGCCGACGATCGCAATGAGGAGAAGCAGAACAAAGAACCCGACTCCGTGGCCGATGTGTCGGGCATTGATCTCCAGTCCGATGGATACGAAAAAAATCGGAGCGAAGAACGCGTTGATCATCGGTTGCAATTCTTGCGACACCTTCTGTTGTGAAGAGGACATGCTCACGAGCAATCCGGAAAGATAAGCTCCGGTGATTGCGGCCATGCCGCCGAACCATTGTGCTCCAAAGGCAAGGAGAAACGTAATAATCAGGGCGGATGCAACTTCGGTATGCTGCCCATGCATCTTGCCGGCACGTTTCAAGATCCAGCGGACAGCAGGTGGCCCGAACCAGAACATCGTGACCAGACTGACTGCCATTTTGAAAACCATGATCAGCAGGTGACGCGACGAGTAGTCATGGCCGGGGACAACTTGAGTGGCGGCGACAACCAAAGACAAGACGATAAGGCCGAGTATGTCGTCAATTACCGCCGCTCCCAATATTGTGGATCCGGCTTTCGATTGCAGCTGTCCAATATTTATCAACGTCTGCGCTGTAATGGTGACGCTGGTGGCAGTAAGAATGGTGCCGAGGAAGAGCGCTTCCGGCCAGCTGAAGCCGAATTTTCGCGCGAGAAAAGTGCCGACCGCGAGGGGAAGCACGACTCCACCGGTTGCCGCCCAGAAAGCGGCGGACACCGTTTTTTTCATCATGCTGGTGTCGGTTTCGAGGCCCGCCACGAACATCAGTAAAACCACCCCGATTTCGGCAAGTACCCTGAAGACTTCCGCGGTAGAAACTTCCGCCGATCCGATGGGGTGAATAAAAACTGGAAGCTTCCAGATGTTCAGGACTGTGGGTCCAAGTAAGACACCCGCTAGCAACTCTCCCAGGACGACTGGAAGACCTATGCGGCCCACGAGCGCGCCTACCAGTTTGGCAGCGACAATGATGACTGCAATCGAAAGGAGAATTTGCAGAGATGTATTCATCAGTTCTCAGTTGCTAAAGCGCCACTCAGCCGCCGATTCCACAGAGCACGTAATGACGCAGACAATGAACTGAAAGGCAGTTTGTATCCGCCTCGTTCAACGCCTTGCCGCTTCATTGTCCTGATTGCGGCGGCTTGCTTGCGTGCCGACTCTACCTGCGCCAGATTCTGGGCAAGGCGTGAGGCGGCGCGCGTGTGTTCTTCCGCTTGATCACACACTCGCAGCCGCATCCAAAGCTCGCCTAGCTTCAGTTGAGCAATGAAGCTTCCTGGATCGAGCCTAACCGATTCCTTGAACTCCTCAATAGCAGGTTGGACTTCAAAATTCACGCACAATACCATGCCAAACAAAACCCGCAGCTCAGCCACTTCAGGAAACTGGTTGACGCAAGCGCGCAATTGCTTAACCAGAACGGCACGCTCTTCTTTCTCCAACAAGTAGGGATCGGCAAACATGCGGAGCAACAGCTCCTGCGTTTGTGAATCGATCGAGGCGATCGCGACAGACGAAACTTGCGTCGTCAAGGCGCTCTGGGGGACGTCAGAATTGGTAATCGCGTTAATCATGTATTGCACTCCAGCCCATCAAGAGAAGTTCCCCACTCAAGCCAAAATCGGGCTTTAGTGGGCCACCCGACCATGACTGATTGCTATGCGACAGACGCGGCAGCTAATACCTCTGCGTGAGCCCGGCTTGCAAATTCGGGCTCAGCGCGGAAAACGAACTCGGGATAACCCAACTGACCCATCTCCGGAATATCAAGCCCGGCAATTTCGGACTCAGCCGAGACTCGATGTCCAACGAAATATTCAAGTGCCCAATTCATTGCAAAACTGAATGTGAACACAAATCCCAGCAGAGTGGAGATGCCCACGAGCTGTGCCGCAAGCTGACTGGCATCGCCGTAAAACAGGCCAGTTACTGAACCGATAACACCGTTCCAGCTTCCGCCGTAGTTGCTGGTTCCATCCGCGAACAAGCCCACTGCCAAGACGCCCCACAAGCCGTTTGTCCCGTGTACCGAAATCGCACCGACTGGATCGTCAACTTTGAGCTTGTTCTCGACGAAGGCCACGCTAAGACAGACGAGCACACCCGAGATCAAGCCGATGATGCAGGAGTTGATTGGACTCACGAAGCCGCTGGGTGCGGTAATTGCAACCAGCCCTGCCAATAGCCCGTTGCCTGTCATTGAGGCGTCAGGCTTGCCCTTCAGGGACCACATATAAAGAAGGGCGCCGAGAGTGCCAGTGCATCCGGCCAACATAGTGTTCACTGCGATCATGCCAATTCTTAGATTGCCGTTTCCGGAGGCACCTAGCGTGCTGCCGGGATTAAACCCGAACCATCCGAAGGCGAGAATGAAACAGCCGATCATCACTGCAGACATGTCGTGTCCGAGGATGGCATTGCTTGATCCGTCGCGATTGAACTTGCCAATGCGAGGCCCGATTATTAAGGCAACAGCCAGAGCAGTCAGTCCGCCTACCGCGTGTACAACTCCTGATCCGGCAAAGTCAGCGTAGCCATGGCCCAGGCCGAGGTTCGATCCGAGCTGCGACAACCATCCTCCACCCCATGCCCAATTGGCGAAGATCGGATATGTAAAAGCTCCCATGAGCACGGACGAAATGGCGAACGTCAGAAACTTCCAACGTTCAGCGCATGCCCCGGTAACGATGGTGAGCGCCGTATCCATGAACACCATCTGGAAAAGGAAGATCACCATCACGCCCACGTCATAGGTGTGTCCGGAGAGAAACATGCCCGATTGTCCAAACAGGCCCCAGGTTTTTCCAAAAAGTGTGATGGGGTGCTCAATCAACAATGGCTGAAGGCCGCCAAGATTCGCGTTTCCCGCCGACCCGCCCATCTGTATAGCGAAGCCGATCAGCCAGTAGGCGAACAGGCCACACGTGTATACGAAAAAGTTCATCATATAAGTGTGGTTAGCATTCTTCACACGACATAAGCCAGCTTCCACGTAAGCGAAACCCGCCTGCATGAACATGACGAGGAAGCCTGCAATCAGGGTCCAAACGAAATTGATCGCGATTTTGTTTTGCCCAACCTGATTGGCAGTGTCGCCGAGAGTCAATCCCGCCTTGCTGTCAGAGACGGGGACGTCACTGATGGTGCCGGTCATAGTTCCGCCTGGATCGCCGGCCTTGAGCTGGTCAGTTGTCGGCGCCTTGGCTGCCGCATCTTTCAACTCAGCTGCGGAGGGGGGTGGTGCGGACTGAGCCGCAGCTTGGGCGAGGGCAAGGGTACTTCCCAGGAGAGTGATCGCAAGGACGAGAAACGAACTATAGCGTCGGATCAAATTCATCGTGTTTCGCTCCGTTTGGTTTGAGAAATTGTCTAAAGTTAAGCCTTCCAAATTGCATGCTTGTTGAATGCTGCCGGTAGTACGACGACCATTCCGAACAAGCTCACCGCAATTCCCAGCACAGCCAGCACGATTCGGCCGCCAGTGCCGCCGACAACATGCATGCCAAACAAGCTGATGACCCATCCGAGGGCAGCCAGGAAAGCGCCGATGATCTTCATAGCGGTCGGAGAAGCGTTTTCTGGAATGGGGCCCTCCTGAGGCTTAACTTTGAGGAAGCTGATGATGCTTCCCAAAAGCATGATCAAGCCGACCACCAGTAAGATCTTGCCCAGCCCGGTGGGAAATGCCGCGATACCTGCACACGCGACGGTTAGACCTACTAAGAATGTGGTGAAGCTACGTCCCTGTTCCACGGTTGCTGCCATGAACTCTCCTTTTCTCTCCCAGAGGAGCGGTTAAATCCATTAAGTACTGTGGTTCACCAAGACTCTTGCGCCGAGCTTATGTGCAGGAAGCGCAAGGAAGATCAAGAACTCCGCCGCTACGATAATTTCGATCGAAGCTGGCAATTGGTTCTGCATCCGCAAAACGAACATGAGCAACACCATAGAGAACCACTGCCAACGCGAGCGCCGCAGCCGCTCCAACCGTCCCGATAATTGAAAAAACTCGACGAACTTGGGTCTCTGGCCAACAGTTGAGGTTGCGCGTGCACGGAAGCAGGCAAGGCCGAAAAATCCGGCGAGTAATAATTCGAGTAGCGTCAGTTGATTCATAATCTTTGACCACCAATCACGTGCAATATTGGTGCGGGTTGGCCTGAAAACCATCGTGGTCATGGCAGGAGTTTGCGCGCTCCAAACCAACCCGCATATTGTCCAGCCCTTACTGCGGCTGTATCCACGAAATTTTCCCTACGACCGCCAGTTTCTCCGTGTCAGAACATGAAGCCTGCTTCAAGAACGCCGCGCGGTTGATTTGCGCTCTGACCACTGGTTCCGAAGCCGAAACCTGGCGTCATGCTGGTGGCGTGAACAATCGCCAAGTCTCCACGAAGGAAGAACGCATCCTTGCGGTAAGTAGGTGTCAGGGTGAACGAAAATGCGCCGCTGCCCGGCCCATAGAGCAAGTTGACGGCGCCGTTGCCGACACTTCCCGTGGTGGCGATGTACTCAACCCTAGGCGCCAATGAAAAACCGCGCTTGAAGTTGTAAGTCATCAAGAAAGCTCCACTTCGCGTGCCCGCACCTTGCGTTATTCCGATCTTCGCGTTGGTCGGTACATCGGTGATCTGCAAATAAGGCTGCACTACCCAATTTCCCTTGGTGTAGGTGTAGATCACGTTGTAAATCTGTGAATTATTCAGGGCGAGAGGAGTAGCAAGCGTGCTCTTCGCGTAGGATCCAGCGCTGCCGCCGCCTACGAAGGCCACGCTGTTCGCGCTGTTGATCGCGTACGCCACCGAACCAGTAAGCCAGGTGTACCGGTTAGAGTAAAAACCATCGTTCCAGCTCAGCACCAAGGTCCATTTTTTATAAGCTTCGTTCAGCTGAATGCCGCGGTTGATTGCATTTTCCTGGCCCCAAAGCAGGCCGCGTTCGACGTTCATGTTTTGGAAGCTGAAGGTGTACTCAGCACCAATCAGCGTTGGCAAAGCGCCGATTTCTACATTGAAATTGCCTTTGACAAACTTGGCGTATCCCTGCGGAAACGGTCCGTAGATATTTTTTATCGTGTCTGAGGTAGAGAGGAACGGCACTCCGATCGCCGGGAGGTTATAGGCGCCACCCTGCAAATAGAATTGCCACCACCCGCTGGTCTTTTGCACAAAGAGCTGAGCATTGCTGATGTCGTAATGCGTCGCATTGTCGCCAGAAATGTGATTTCCTTCACTCCAGCCCATGCCGGTCAGAATGCCTGTGACGGCCAACTTTCCACCTTCGACCTCATGAGGGATTGCGGTCTGCAGCGGACCGGACATCGGCGGCATTGGCAGAGGAGCCGGGTCAGCAGGCTTAGTCGCGGTAGCCGCACCTTCTGCGGGCGTGGAACCTGGCGCGCTCTGCGCGTCTGAAGGAGCGTTTTGCCCCAAAGACGGAAGGGCCACCAGCGCTAGAAACAAAATTGAAAAAAACAGAAATCGAGTGCGCAACGTTAACCTCCTTGGTCGAGCTTGATCGCTTAGCGACCTTTTGTTGTGCGTTATCGCGGGCGTCTTTTTGAGAGCTTGATTCTTGAATACCTCGCGCGTGTCCTGCTGGTGGGGAAAAAGTATTGGGTTCTGGCAACCCTGTCCAATTGATTGTTTCTTTTGGAGCGATTAGAGAAATTTTGCAAAAAGAAATTTATCGAATGGATAAACAAAGCTTTCGCCGCGATGAAAACAAAAGCCGAGTTCCGGGTGCGAGTGAGAGAGAAGTCGTAAGTTACTAATATGAGAGATTCGATTTGTGAATAGAGATCAGCCGCAAGATGCTTCGTGATTTCCGTCGCGACCCTAGGGGCACTTCGAAATTCCTTCGTGAACCTTCGTGTGCTTTGTGGTGATTGCTTTTTATAAAACCATTAACCACAAAGGACACGAAGGTTTACGAAGGACTTCAAAACAATTACAACGTTGGATCATCGCGAAAGAACGCGGGATGACAGAACGTACAACTAACCCATGATCGGGTCCAAGGATGTACTGCCGCCGTCTTCCTAGAATCAGCGACATATTAGGTGGATAGGTCGTGCGAAATTGGGCGTCTACTGTGAAGAGAACCGCCCGCGATTCTCGCGCCCTAAATACCCGCAGAAGCAGCAACTTGCGAGTCATCCAGACTAAGTTGCTTTGAAATCAGCAAATTAAGAAGCGCCCGGCCGCCACTGAGGTAAGCATCAGATTCTACTATGGTTACCTCAAATTACTATCGTGGTTCGATTCACGCTTGGTCATTGTTGATCCCTCGCCACGAATCTATAATTGACCTACTCTGGTAGGAATTCTCCGTCAGGTTCTGAGAAGGTAGGCGCAGGCGTGTGTTCCGCCTGCGACGTACTGACTCAGTATGCGAAAACGCCTGAAAATCGCGTTAATGACCGCAGTGATCTCGACCTTCCTTTCGCTCACGCCCAATTTGTCAGCGGCGAGCAATGCCAGGATTATGGCATCTACTGACGACTCGGGCCACACCGTGTATGTGAATGACGCTGTGGCCTCGAGTTCACGTCGCGCGGGTCAGCGCGAACACAGTTCGGCGGCAACATCGGCGCCGATCTTCCGGTCGCAGCAGAACCGTTTAGTTTTCTGGAGCACCACCGAGCATCATTGGAAAACCGTCCCGCACGCCAATGTTCGGGCGGCGAGGTCGGCAGCGGCCGAGGTGGATCAATATCTGGATAAGCCGCAATCCGAGCAAAACTCTCCGTTGCGCCGTGGGTTTACTCAGAAGGAGATCGACGACGCGATTAATAAAGCAGCCGATCGCCACGCCGTAGATCCTAACCTGGTGCGCGCGTTGGTAAAGGTTGAGTCGAACTTCAATCCCAACGCTGTTTCGCGCAAAGGAGCAATGGGATTGATGCAACTCATGCCGCAAACCGCGCGGCAGATGAAATTGACGAATCCATTCAATCCTGAGGAGAACATCGACGCCGGGGTGCGGCATTTAAAGGACCTGTTAGATAGCTACGGCGGCGATGTTCGGTTGAGTCTTGCGGCATATAACGCCGGGGCCGGCGCAGTGGCACGGAGTGCAGGCATCCCGCATTATGCTGAGACCCGTAACTACGTGAAGCGCATCACCCAACTCTATGGTGGGAGCCTGGGTAACAATTACTTTTTGCCAGGTGCGTCGCGGGAACCGGTCCGAGTGCAGCGGGATGTGAGGGGTGTACTTTACATCAGCAACACCGACTGAGGCATCTTAAGGTAGGGTATTGGTTGTGGTAGTGCAGGACTGAAATTTCCAGGGACTGATACTTGAAAAATACCGCTTCCAGCCGAAGTGCGAGGCACGCATCCGGCTTTGCTGGCCGATCCGCGTTTGGTGTGCCGCAATTCAGATGGGCCGCATTCGTCTGCTTGCTGTTGTCCACTGCGCTGGCGCAAGCTGCAGTTCATCGGTCCCAGTCCTGGGCGGAAACCCAATTCAATAAAGCCGAATCGCAACGCGAAACCCTAAACGGACGATCCGCGCAGGCACGCACTCGCCGCGAATATCAAACCGTAATTGCTTCCTATCGTCGTATTGTTCTCGAAGCTCCCACGTCCAGCAAGGCGGATGGTAGCGCTTTCATCGTGGCCGAACTCACCGCCGAAATGGGTAGGCATTTCAAAGACGACATGGCGTTGTACTCAGCAGTCCGCGAATACAAATTTCTTAGAAGGGAATACCCGGGAAGCAAGCATCGGATTGAAGCCCTGCTGGCTATCGGCGAAATCTATAAGAACGACTTGGGAGATGACGCTAATGCTCGTTCTACGTTCGAAGAATTTCTCGGCCGCTATCAGCACAGCAATCTTGTAAAGGAAGCACGAGCAGAACTTGCGTCATTGCAGTCGGCCCCCGATGAGGACGATGACCAGGCAACGGGCAAGAATTCTGAAGACGATCGGCAGACTACAGTCAACCACGAGTCCAGCGCGAAAGAGATTTCTGGCAAGGTTGTTCAAGTCACTTCGATCAAGCACGCATCCGAAGCCGACTATACCCGAATCACCATCAACCTTGAGCAGGAAGTGCGCTTCGAGTCGCAGCGCCTCAATCATCCCGACCGGGTATTCTTCGATCTGAAAAATACGCGGCTGTCGTCCCGCCTGATGGGTTCAAGCGCAAATGTGGACGACGGGCGAGTTAAGAAGATTCGCATGGCGCAGTACAAGCCAGGACGCGCGCGGGTTGTGATTGAGACTGACGGTCCGGCCAGCTTCAACGCCCATGTAGAGTCGGACCCGCCGCGACTGGTGATCGATGTTAAAGGCAATTCCGCCGCAAGCCAAACGGCTTGCGCCGATGCCGCCTCGGACGGGGATTGCGCCCACGGCGAGGCTGAAGGAAAGATGGTGCGTGCGGCCGAGAAGTCGGCCAGTGTTCCTGCCAGCACTGCAAATCTTGGGCCTCCGAAGAGAGTAATCGTCGAAGCTGACGCGGATGATTCGCCAAGCGAACCGAACGACGACGTAGCGGACAAACCATCAAGGTCTGATCGGCACTCCAAAGTGACTGGATCTAAACGTGCAAAAACTCAGCTCGCGTTAGTCCGGCCGATGCGTGAAGCCCAGCCCACCTCTGACGGCGACCGATCGCTCATCAGAACCCTGGGACTGCGAATTGGGAAAATCGTCATCGATCCCGGACACGGCGGCCATGATACCGGCACGATCGGGCCAAACGGCCTCCTTGAAAAAGAACTGGTATTGGATGTGAGTCGACGCCTGGGCAAGTTGTTATCAGCACGACTTGGGGCGCAAGTGGTTTACACGCGTCGAGATGACACCTTTATTCCGCTCGAGACCCGGACCTCGATTGCGAACCAGGAGCAGGCGGACCTCTTCGTTTCCGTCCATGCGAATTCCAGCCATGATCCTGACGCGCGCGGGGTAGAAACCTACTACTTGAATTTCACCTCATCGCCAGAGGCGCTGGAAGTCGCGGCCCGCGAAAATGCCGCCTCGGACAAATCCATTCACGAGCTGCAGGACCTGGTGAAGAAGATCGCGCTTAAGGAAAAAATCGAAGAATCGCGGGAGTTCGCTTCGGACGTTCAAGGCGCGCTACATACCGGCTTGTCCACTAAGAATCCAGGTGAGCGCAACCGCGGCGTGAAAAAAGCTCCCTTCGTGGTGCTGATCGGCGCAAATATGCCATCGATTTTGGCCGAGATCTCGTTCATCAGCAATCCTGGAGATGAGCGGCGCCTGCGAACCCCGCAGTATCGGCAGCGGATCGCGGAGTCTCTTTACCGCGGGATCTCGCGTTACGTAGACGGCCTGGGCGGCCTCAAGGTCGCCAGCCAACTGCAAAAATCCTCGGCCGACTGAGCCCGTCAAGTGGAAACTTTCCCCCCTGCTCTGTAGTCTAATTATTGGGCTATCACGCCCAGCCTTCATGAGAGTCTGTCGATTTGTTTCACCACTTTGGCTTCTAATAGCGGCGGCAGGTGCCTGCTTTGCCGCCGGAACCACAACCCCGCCCGCCGTCCTTCCGCAGGCGTTTGGCGGGTGGCACCTTGTGGGGGCTGCGCAAAACAGTACTAACTCGGACGCTGCT
This sequence comes from Terriglobales bacterium, assembly GCA_050746025.1. GTDB lineage: Bacteria > Acidobacteriota > Terriglobia > Terriglobales > Acidobacteriaceae > Gp1-AA145. The sequence goes on from JBOGLH010000151.1 coordinate 49,661, forward strand.
GATCCGACTAATGCGGCGCTCTTGAAAGAGTACGGCTTTAAGGATTTTGAGGGCGGCACATACTCGCGGGCTGATGGAAGGAAGCTGAAGATCAAAGCTGCGCGGTTTGAGGATGCCAGCGGCGCCTATGGTGCTTTCACCTTCTACAAAATGCCTCAGATGTTGAATGAAAAAATTGGCGACCAGGGCGCGTCATTGAACGAACGGGTTCTCTTCTATCGAGGGAACATTTTGGTGGACGCAGTTTTTCAGCAGCTCTCTGCCATGTCGGCCGCGGAATTGCGTGAACTTGCTGAAGCGCTACCGCGACCGGGTGGTTCTATTGCGAACCTGCCGGGGCTGCCTGCGTATCTGCCAAAGGAATCCTACATAAGGAACACCGCGAAGTATATCGTCGGTCCCGTCGCCTTGGAGGCGGACCAAGCTCCGCTGCCGGTAAAGTATGTTGATTTCAGCAAAGGCGCTGAAGTTGTGTTGGGGGCCTATAACCTTTATGGAGCGCGCGCGACATTGATGCTGATCAATTATCCGACGCCGCAGATTGCGGACATCCAATTGAAGGAGATTGAGTCGGCCCGACAAGCGCATCAGTTGGACTCGATCGTGACCGCAAAACGAACCGGGCCGATTCTAGTGCTGGCGAGCGGATCGGTTTCTTCGGGCGACGCTAAGTCGCTGGTCTCTGACGTCAACTACGACGCCGATGTGACTTGGAACGAAAGAACAAACTTTACGCGCCGCGATAACGCAGCGAATTTGATTGTGGGAGTGATCCTGCTGGCGGCTATCGTTTGCGGTATTTCGATCGTTGCTGGAATTGCATTCGGCGGCTTCCGAGTGGCGATGAAGCGCCTGCTCCCGGGCAGGGTTTTTGATCGTCCCGAAGACATCGAATTTATCTCGCTGCACCTCTCTGACACCGCTGAAAAGCCGGCCAAGCCCGGCGTAAGTTCTTCAATCAATGTCAGTTGAAGAAGATCGACAGACTTTTTGTCTCAATTTGAAGCATTTCTGGGTTTCTGACAACTTTTGTACAATGCATTGAAAACAAAAGATTTATTTATAAAAAGTTTGCTTGACACCCTAGTTTCTGGCTCATAAGATTTCGCCAGAAAGTTTTGACGGCATTTACCCTCCGTTGGAACTATTCTCCCTTAAAGAGAAGGTCACCCTGTTGCCGGGTGGCCTTTTTGTATTCGAGGTAAACGACAATCGCAAATAAAAATTCGGGGGTAGTTAATTCACTGATCTTTTTGTGAGCTTGAGCACTGGTGCTTTCTCGTTTCCTCCCGCCTGACTCTTCTAATTCGATCCTAAAATTTTTTACCGGCAGGTGCTCACACCTGCTCTGGCCAGCTGTGCTGGATAGCTGCTTTCAAGGATAACCGCAGCCGTGTTGATGGAATCGAAAGAACGACTGAGAAAGATAAAACACAGGAGGCATAATCATTATGAAGCTGCTATCGATAGGAGTGGTAGTACTGTGTCTGGCCACGATCGGCTGGGCAGCGGACGAAGATTCTAAAGATGCGGGCGAGCTGCAAAAATCCGCCGAAGTTATTCAACGTGTAACCTCCGCATCACCGGATCAGGGTGTTCCGAACCAGGTTCTCGAAGGCGCGAAGTGCGTTGCTGTAATTCCAAAGCTGGTAAAGGGCGCATTCATTGTGGGCGGCGAACATGGAAGCGGCGTGGCGACATGCCGCACCAGCAATGGCAGCTGGAGCGCACCGGCGCCGTTTTCGGTGTCGGGAATTAGCTGGGGCCCGCAGATTGGCGGCAAGAGCACTGACCTTGTAATGTTCATCATGAATGATCAGGGTATGAACGATCTGCTTGCCGGACATGTGAAGGTCGGCGCTGACGTATCGGCGGCGGCCGGCCCAGTGGGACGCTCGGCTTCGGCTGACGCGGGCTACAAAGCTGGAATCCTGACCTACTCGGCGAGCAAAGGTGCTTTCATCGGCGCTTCGCTGAACGGCGCCGAACTGCAGCAGGATGGCAAAGCAACCCGCGACTGGTATGGCAAAGACGTTCCCTTCCGCGACATTCTGTCGGGAACGGTAGAGATGCCGAATGCCGATGCGCGCGCGTTTGTAAGCGCGGTGCAAAGCGCGAAGGAATCTTCAACTCGTTAGGTAGGGCATTGTGCGGGCGGCAGCCGGGCAAACATTTCTGGCGCCGCCCGATTTTTCTGTGAACTATTATCAGATATCGATGAGCACATCGCCATTTTCGGTTTTAACCGGATATACGGCGAGTTTGGACTTCGGATCATCACCCAATGCGCCAGTCTTCAAATCGTATTCCCACCCATGCCACGGGCAGACTATTTTGTTGCCGTCGATGAATCCCTGTCCTAGCGGCCCACCCATGTGAAGGCAGACGTTATCCATTGCGCTAATGGCGCCGTTCACGTTGGCGACGCAAATAACCTTGTCGCCTAGCTCGAACTCTTTGGCCTCTCCGTCGCCGGGAAGCTCAGATTGAGTGGTCAATTTCATGTAGGGCATAGCAATCCTGAAGTGAGAGTCTAGGGTTGGCGGCGGCTTGGTGTCAATTTCAAGGAGACTCATGATTTTTAAAGAGATTCAGAGTGGCGTACTTTGACGCTTTCGGAACACCTGGTGCGCATTTAGATTTGGAATTGCTACAGGCAAGCGTAGCGGCCCCACCCCGTTACTGCAAGTTAGTGCCGGGGTTGGGCTACTTTTTTAGCGCTTTCCGCAGGTTGTCACCAAACGAAGTAGTCCGGCAAAACCCTCCCCCAACATTTGTGAGAAGCTAGACTTGGCATGAGCCGAGTCTCGTCTTCGATTCAGGACAAAGCTACTTCCGATCGGCGCGGCCTGCGCTATTGTTGGTTCTGCGCCCGCACGTCATTATTCTGGGTGTCCGCGATCGCTTTCGCCCTGCGAGTGGCGTACATCCTGATCGCCCACACCTACAAATTCAAACCTGATCAAAATGATTTCGGCTTCGGATATGAGATGGGAAGGATTGGTCATGCCATCGCCACTGGACGCGGCTTTTCAGGTCCATTTGGCCCTGCAACTGGACCGACAGCATGGGAGCCGCCGCTTTATCCTTTCTTAATTGCCGGGGTGTTTAAGTTGAGCGGTATTTATACCCACGCTTCGGCTTTCATTCTGCTGACCATCAACAGCATTTTTTCGGCTCTAACCTGCATTCCAATTTTTCTCATCGCGCGAAAATGTTTCAACGAAAAAGTTGCCGTCTGGAGCGCATGGGGCTGGGCCTTGCTGCCTACCGTGATGTATTGGTCTACGCGGTGGGTGTGGGAGACGAGCCTGGCGGCGTTCTTGCTGGCAATTATTTTTTGGCTGGCACTGGAAATGGAAAATCTGAATGGCACGGCGCCCTGGGTCGCGTTCGGTTTACTGTGGGGATTAGCGGTGCTGACCAATACTTCGCTGGTGACATTTCTGCCGGCGTCCGGATTGTGGGTATGGTATCGAAGGTCGAAAACGGGGAAGCGCTCGTTGGCGGGCGTAGCGTTGGCGGCAGCTTTCTTTGCGGCGACCGTCGCGCCCTGGCTGGTCCGCAACTACGAAACTTTCGGCAAGTTCATTTTCATTCGATCGAATTTTGGGGCTGAGCTTCGCCTCGGCAACGGCCCGGGCGCGGATGGGACCTGGATGTCTTACCTTCACCCCACGCAGAATGCGTTGGCACTCAAGCAGTATGAAGAGATGGGCGAGGTCGCGTACGTTGCGGAGCGCAAGCGCCAGGCGCTGGAATTCATTCGGGCCGATTACGCGCGCTTTGCGTGGATCAGCCTCAAGCGTTTTGTTTATTACTGGGGCGGGCGCCCGCGATCGTCAGAGATGTCGGCCATGGTGTATAATTCCGCTTTTCTGGCTTCTTCGATTCACGCCTTCTGGGGACTGGGACGCGCCCTTCGCCAGCAACGTCGTGGCGCATGGCTTTTCTTCTGGCTCATGCTCTGCTATCCCGCTATCTACTATTTCGTTTATCCGCACTCGCGTTATCGCCATCCCATTGAGCCGATA
>JBOGLH010000152.1:0-4975 GCA_050746025.1 Terriglobales bacterium
TTTGAACCTCCGACCCCCTGCGCCCAAGGCAGGTGCGCTACCAGGCTGCGCTACGCCCCGACTGAAACGATATTAGCGATTCTAAACCAGTTTGGCAGGATGTGGCTCCGCTTGCTGGTTTTCGGGCTGTGGAGAAATCACGGTCAGCCGTATGCGCGTCCGCACCTGAAAGCCAATTTTTTCGTAAACGACCTTGGCGGCGTTGTCCGGATTGACGTGAAGAAATGGCATTCTTCCCTCCGCCATAATCTTCGCGGCGAGCATGCTAACGAGCGCTTTCGCGTATCCCCGACCTCTGAAATCGGGATGGGTGCACACTGCGCTGATCTCGGTGAAGCCGGACAGTCGCAATCGCTCGCCGGCCATTGCCGCAAGGCGGCCATCGTCCGACCGGATGCCGAAATATCTTCCCATCTCAATCGTGCGCGGAAGAAATGGACCAGGTTCCGTCGCCGCGGTCAGGGCCAACATCTCTGGAACGTCGGCTGGAGATAAGGGGAGCGATTGGATTGGTTGTGCGGCAACCAACGTTTCGCCGGTCATCTGTTCGATCCACCGCGCAACCTCCACCTGCCAAGACTTGGGAACGTCCACCGGATTGGCGGTAAAGAGCGCAACCCGCTCCTCTGGTCGAACCAGAGCTCGCAGATCTGCAAAGGCGCCAGGCGTGGGCTTAAGCAAAGCTGTGAATGGCGAAACTGCTTTCGGGTATCGGCGGGCGCTACCACACGAAAGCGCCAATGATTCATGTTCCGTTGTCAGTGCGAACCAGATCGGATTGTCGAGAGAGTTAGCCGAAGAAGTCTTCGCGTGCATGGTTCCTAATATGATCGGGATGCCGGCCCGCTTGATTCCATATTTTGCATTGGAGGCTTGCGATTCAGACTTTGTAATCGAGGCGCCGCGGTCAATCTCTGAAAACCGTGCGCCCAAGATCAGATAGGCATCGGCTCAGGTTGCGGCATCGGCGGGGGAAAAATATCCGGTTCGGGTTCAGGATCGGGCAGTCTCACCGGAGGAAATACGTCAGGGTCTGAGCCCGGCTCCGGCTCGGGATCCGGCACTGGCCCCGGCCTCGGGCGAGGCGAAGGCGTGCGAAGAAATATCATGAGTTCCTTACTGTTTTGGGTGGTCTTATCTGGCATGTTTTTAAGCTACTTTTTGCTTTCCGCCAGTTGCCGCCGGTTTCCCGTTTATTTGTAGCCGGTCGCCCTTCTCGTCTTTGCGCGCGGCGTCATTGGCATCGATATTGGATTTCGGCTCGCTGTCCTTGCTCATCGTCTTCGAGTTGTCCCCGGCCTCAGGCTGAGATTGACGGCCCTCGACTGCTTTAGTTTTCGCGCCGTCCGGCTTCTTTTCTCCCTTATCAGTTCGTTTTTGCGCAGAATCTTTCTCCGCCGCGAACAGCAGGCGCTCGATTCTTACCCGGACCCCAAGCCAGCGTACATTGCTGGCGCTCGCGGCTTGTTCCAGATAAGGAGCCAGTTTCTCGTCGCTGGCTATGCCTTCGTGCTTGAGAAATTCCAGCGCTGCGGTGCTCTTGGCTTCCAGGGTTTCAAGAGAAGGAATCAGGTCTTCGAGTATTTCCCGGACAATTTTGGGATCCATAGGTCTCCTCGCCAGCACACCTTTGGATGCAGAAAACCTGACACTGGCAAAGCCGGGTTTTTGTCCAACACTGACGTCAATTTCGCAATCTATGTCGTCGCTCCAGCTATACTGTTCCATCATTCCGGGCGACTGGCAATCGTACGCATTTGTCCGACCGCAATTGGCTAACCGGGCAATTCATGGGACCATCTCACTGACATCAGAAAATCGGGTGAGGAAAGCGAGCATGGTGAGATCGACAACTCTCGTCCAAGTGACACTAGCCGCGTTGATCGTGTGTTCCTCAAACGCGATGGGACAAAATCCGCAACTGCAAACCCGCAACGGAGGCCGGTTTCCGACCGTAGTTTTCACTTCCGTGCTCTGGAATGCGAATCCAGCTTCGTATTCGATCGCGGTTGACGCCACCGGCGCGGCTACCTATCAATCTACTCAGGATTCTGTGGAGCGGAGCGGGGTTCCGTACACCGTCGAGTTCCAGACCACTGATGCCACGCGACGCATAATTTTTAATGTTGCGCGCGAACTAAATTTATTTAACGGAGATTTTCCGGTTTCGCTGGGCTCGCCGGAAACCGCTCCCGTGCGCACCCTCGCCTATCATGACATCACATTCAACAACCACATTACCTACAGCGATTCCACCGATTCTCAAATCCAGGAACTGACTTCCGTTTTTGAAGAAATTTCGAAGACATTCGAATATGCGTGTCGCCTTAGTTATCTCCACCAACACGACAAGCAGAGACTTGAACCCGAACTCACGCGCATGCAAGCCAGCGCTGAGCGACACATGTTGAGGGAGTTGCAGGCCGTGACTCCCGCCATTAAGAGCATTGCTTTGGACAGTAGCTTGAGTGAGAGTGTGCGCAAGCAGGCGGAAACAATTCTGGTTTTAGCGCGCAAACCGAATCCGATGCCGGATTCCCGGAGCGGACTTGCGGATCCATCTAAAACACAAGCAGCTTTAGTCAGCCCGTAGTGACGCCGCGCTCACGAACATTGGAGCGGATGAATTTAACAATCTCGTCCATCGATGTTCCCGGCTGAAAGATGGCAGCCACCCCTTGCTTTTTTAAGGCTTCCACATCCTGATCGGGAATAATGCCGCCGACTACGACGAGTACGTCGTCCACTTTATTTTGCTTCAGCAGGTCCATCACTCGCGGAACTATTGCGTTGTGCGCTCCCGAAAGGATTGAAAGGCCGATCACATGCACATCTTCCTGCAGCGCGGCACTAACGATCATCTCAGGAGTCTGACGCAGCCCGGTGTAGATGACTTCCATCCCGGCATCGCGCAGCGCGCGCGCAATTACTTTAGCGCCACGGTCATGACCATCGAGACCGGGTTTGGCGACCAATACGCGAATCTTTTGTTCGGGAGTCGTAGACATTTATCAGCCGATCGTTTTCGTGTCGAGGCTTCTCCACAAATACCAACAAGCAATGCTGCGGTACGGCTCCCAGCGCTTGGCGATTTTCTCCATCTGCTCGGGGGTCGGCAAAGTGATTTTCACCTTTGGCGCCTTCGTAATCGTCTTCTTATTTTTCGTCTTAGCAACGCCGTTCTTTCTTTTCGCCGCGCGATCGAGATAATGCTTATGCATCGCCATGCGTATGCCGAAGTCGCCGGTGGGCAGCACGTTTGCGCGCTGCAGGGTGAACATCAGAAACATGTGCGCGGTCCACACGCCCACGCCTTTTACCTGCGTTAGATGCTCGATCACTTCATCGTCGGTCATTTCGGCCAGTTTTGAAAAATCCAGCTCGCCCCGGAGTGCGCGTTCTGCCATGTCAAAAAGATACGACGACTTTTGCTTGGAAAGGCCGACAACGCGCAAATCTGCCGCTGAGAGTTTTAATATTCCTTCCGGAGTCACCGGATCGCCAGTTAAAGCGGTAAACCTTTTGAAAATAGTTGCCGCGGCTTTCCCGTTCAATTGCTGGTACACAATTGCTTCCGCCAGACTGTGAAAGGTGGGATCGCCAAACTCCATCCTGCACGGGCCGACTCGTTCAATGACAGCACGCAGTACCGGGTCGGATTTCTTCAGATGCAGAACTGCCTTATGCATATTTCATCTCAAACCAGCATCATCTTACCGCTTTTGCCCCGCCCGCAGGAAAAGCGCGCCAGTGGAACTCGATGGTCTCTCCCAGGTGCGAAAGAAAATACTCCGCGTTGTGGCCTCCTGGATAAAGGTGAAACTCGTGCGGGATTTTTTCCGCCAGCAGTTGTTTATGCATCTGCTCGGCTGAGGCTGCGAATCCGTATTCGTCTTCCTGCCCGCAATTAATGTAGATCGCTTGAACCTTGAGCTCTGCCTGGTTCTTGCGCGCCAAAAGAAAAGGATTGTTCTGGTTCCAGTGAGCAACACTGATTGGATTACCGAATACATTGCTTAACAGTTTGGCGAGAGGCCCGGCGTCGCGGAGGTCAGCATTTAGTTCGCGCGGCGATTCGGTCATCAAAGCCGGACTCTGCGCACTGACCGATCCGAAGAGCTCCGGGTGAGCAAAGGCAAAGCGCAGAGCGCCGTACCCACCCATGGAAAGTCCCGTGACCCCGCGTGACTTGCGCTCTCTGATCACTCGATATTTAGTTTCGATGAATGGCAGGAATTCGGTGAGAAAAAAGTCGCTGTAGCGTTCGCGTCCATCGGCAGCATTAATGAAAAAACTGCCGCGCCCTTCCGGCGCAACCATAAGAAATTCGCCGACCTTGTGATCGTGCCTGAGATCCTCAATCAGCCCCCAGCCGCCGCTTTGCAAAAGCGTCTGCTCGTTTTCGCCCAGGCCATGCAGAAAATACAGGACCGGATATTTTGTTTTGGTATCAGTCTGATAATTCGTGGGTAGCATCACGCAGTACCGCACGTCGCGCTGAAGAATGTGACTATTGAAAGCGCTGCAGTCGATTCGTCCCTGAGCGACTGCAAAAGTGGGCGGGATGCAGACTATGGCAAGTATGCATTTGATCCACGACTTACGCATTGACCGCCGTAGCTGCATTCTGATTTGTCGATCTATAAAAAAAAGCCTTTAACCACAGAGAACGCGGAGGCCTCGCAGAGTTCGCAGAGAACTGCTAGTAGCGTCACTCGTATCTGAGCGCTTGCACTGGATCGAGCCGCGCCGCCCGCGCCGCCGGATACAATCCCGAAAGCAGGCTCACCACAAACGAAAAACCTAACGCGCCCGCCACCAGCCATACCGGTACCGACCAGATATGCTCCGGTGGAAAGCCCTGGCGTTTCAGATAAATATTTGTGCCAAAATTTATAACGCGTCCGATAACCCAGCCCAGCACCGTTACGCAGACTCCGCCCAGAAGTCCCATCGCACCCGCTTCGGCAAAGAA
>JBOGLH010000153.1:0-34479 GCA_050746025.1 Terriglobales bacterium
ATCACAACCGATTTGCCAACGAATACGTGCAAGGCTTGGCCTTCGGACTGGGCGGCCGCTGGAAGTGTTGGCAGCAAGCTCAATCCCAGAGCAAAAAACCAGCTTCTGATTCGTGTCCGGCTGGAAAATATCATGCTGGAGTAGAGATCCTTATTCCTTAAATTTTTCTTCCGAGCGCTTTGTCCCCTGGATTACTTCCAGCATGTACATTGGGGCTGGCGGGCGCGCAGTGCGCTTCACGGGCTTCGCGACCGGCGGTTTATCGCTCGGGAAAAGCTGGTCCAGGCGAGTCGGCGTTATCTCTACCTGCTTCTGATCGGCCCCGCTGCGCAGCACAAATTGAATATTGCCTTGTGAACTGGCAAGTTGAAGTCTCTGAGAATTTTCAGGGGTCACCAGCAGGGTAACGACATTTACGGAATGCGGCCTGCCTTGAGGGTCGGGCTCGATCGTCTGGCCCGCAGTTAATACTTGAACATTCTGCAGCACCGTCCTGGTTGTCGGCATATTTCCACCGGAAGGGTTGAGCGTTACCAGCACATCGACGTGCGAACCGGGATAAAGAAATCCACCCACGCCGGAAATCTCATTTGAGCGAACCGCTGTCGCTCTCATTCCGTCTGGGATTTTTCCCGCGAGGCCAATGCCTGCGCCCTGGACCCCCAAGTCCCTTTCCAGAACCGGCTGCTTGGCGGATAGTGGATAAAGTAAAGGCCGTCCTACGACCCCATCCGCTTTAGTAAATGCCCCCGTCGGTAAGGTGTCGCTAAACCAGTCCAGCAGCGTCAAATCTTTTGCGGAGAGAGTTACGCCTACGGGCAGGTCGGTGGCCGCCACAACTACTTGCACGGTCGATCCACGCACCGGCAGACTCCGATTGAGCCGCTGGTAAAACAGGAACGTGATACCACCGGCTAAGGCTGCCGCAATTAGAAAAGCCATTATTAATCGTTGCAGACCCGTAACTCACCTCCAAGAAAGAGTTCATAGACCGTTCCAGGACTTGCTCTGCTCACAAGCAAAACCAGCCCTAGCCCGAAGACAGCGCCTTCGACAGGGCGGAGCTATGTTCAATCCACATAGTCTCCGGCACGACCGCGGGAATAGTTTCGACCTATCGATCGTACTTATGGGGCAGGAGCAATCGAGCTTGTAAGCGTACTAGTGATCTGGCTAAAGGCCAAATTTATTTCTGTCGCCAATCCACGCATTGTGGTGACAGCGGCAAAAACGACCAGGGCCATGATCAGGGCGTATTCCACTAAACCTTGGCCGGAAATGTCCTGGTGGAGGCGAGCTGCAATCTTGCGTACGAGGTTTACCATGGAACGTAATCTCCTTAATAATTTGGTTCTTGTTATCGCTTGGGGTCGCGAAGGTGCTGCTACAAAGGCGGGTGCATCTTCATCGCCAAACTCCATCGCCTTCAAGGAATGGTCAGCTTCACTTCTCAAGGCTAAAAACAGGCAACTTAGCTCATGTTGTTGCCCACTCATTGAACATCCAATGAGGAGCGATTCCGATGAACCTATGGAATAGCTTTTCCACAGTGGAAACTTTTAGGCCCCGTACCTGATATGAGGTGAGTACTTCCGTTTACAGTATTTATCTTCCCAGAAGTCTCTATGCTATTTCGTTAAAAGCGGCAGACCGATTGCAATCAGATTCCTGATGTCCCCAACTTGCGTCGAAGCAGAAAGTCCTGCCGTCGCGAAATTGCGAATGCACTTGGCAGCGTTCGCAAGTGCAGTTGGTGCTAATAGCCATTATTTCGTGACCTGTCTGCTCCTGCTGATGGTCCTACCCGCATTCAAAGCGGCTGGACTGCACCTTTCGGTGAGTTGGGGCCGGCTCATTCCTTTGTACTGGGTCGGCTTTGCTGCACACTCAGTTTTGGCTGCCGTCATATTGGCAATAATAGGCCTGCCTTCGAAAATCACTGTCAGGCCTGTTTTGGCACGATTTGCAGCGCAGAAGGGGCGTCTGGTCATTTTTGTTCCGTTCGTACTTTGGGCCTTTTGGAAATTCGGTGTTTACTTGGGTCTCCTCTGGATCTCTATCGCCCTCGTCTCAACCGAAATATATGACCGAAGCGAAGGAAACCTTCGAAAAATTGCAAGGCCATTCGGCTCGGTTATGCTTCCCGCAATGTACCTGTTTGGCGGGCTGGTCCTTGTTTTCGCTTACAACGACTTCATTGCAGCGGTGAAGGATTTGGGTGGGTATGATTGGTTCTTTTTAAGAGCCGATTCATACCTTCTGCACGGCGGGACTGTTTCCGACCTGGTGCGGGACGCTTCATTAAATCTCTCACCGCGCATCTTTGCCTTTGCCGAAACCATGTATTACCGAATGTTCGATCAAGTGGGGGCTGCAATTATCCTTGTCACACTTTGCCAGGGTAAAAAACGAGGATTGCAATTTGTCGGCACCATGCTCACCGCTTATTACATGGCCCTGGTGATTTTCTATTTCTGGCCAAGCATGGGTCCGTTTTACACCTGCCAAGACCACTTCATCCATTTTCCGCATTGGCTAAAGACATATGATTTCCAAAGGACCTTCATGGCAAATGCGAAGTTCATGTCGAGTCGATATAAAAGCATGGGCCGAGTTGGGAGCGATTACTTCATTGCATTCCCGTCGCTCCATATAGCCCTAACAATCATTGTGCTCTGGTTCATGCGGCGCTGGAAACGCATAGTGCTTTGCCTTGTTGTATACGACATCATCTTGATTCCTGCGATCCTGCTACTCGAATGGCACTACATTATCGATCTGCTCGGCGGCGTCGGTGTGGCGCTCATAGCAATATTCATCAACCATTTTCCCGATGAGCGTTCCAAACAAGACCAATCGGGAGCGCGACTCAGTACTGATGTTCTGAAAACCGAGCCGTCACTCTCGCTATAATTTTGGTCAGTGCGACATGAGGGGTCAATTTTCAGCGGCGATTAACCGGCTCAACCAGCCACACTTTTCACTTTTTAAAATATCCCAACACATCAGCGTTCTGCCGCCCCATATCGCCAGCCAAGATCGGCTCACCCAGCGTGCTGGGTGCGCATCGGGAGAGCCGACCCCTGAACCGTGATAAGGAATATCAGTAAAATTGGAACCAGCGAGCAAATCCATACCGCCATTATCGAGCCGATCATGATGGTGATGATAGGCAGAGCGATTATCATCCCGAGCAACGCTAATCCCATATAGTCGGCGCGCTCAACGAACCGATCGCACAGGATCAGAAATGGAAGTAACAGCAGAGCGAAGTCATGCAGGTAACCATGAAAACTCAGCAGGCAAGCTGCGGCCATTGCCAAGAAAAACCTTTCGGAGGGCGGAGGGTTGCGTCCGAGCAGTGCCAACAAAATAAAACAGACAGCTGAGACTATCAATATCGTCGGCTGAGACACGACTCCAAACGCAGCCAATACTCCTCGAATATTTGGCATCTGTTGTACAAACTGGTTTGCTGGATTCGCCAGCAAACGAAGAAGTTTCACGTATTCAATCTGTCCGGAAATTCCGGTCAAGGCTAAAGAACAACAAAGTGCGCAAGCCGCGCTTGTGCAAATTCCAGCTAAAAACCTCCATGACTTCCAGATCAGAAACATCGCTGCCATTGGAAGAAGAATCTGGAATCGAAAAATACCGAGACCAAGGAGTAGGCCAGCGCAATACTGATTTCCAGACTTAACTTGAATAAGTGACAAAACCATGAGCAATAGCAGCAGGATGGAATCCTGCCCTTGAGCAAGGGCATAGGAAATCGGGAAAAAAGCCAAAGTTAGAGCAACTGGCAATATCGGCGAAATCGAGGTTAGGTGATCAAACTCACGCCACAAAATACGAAGAATGACGCCGATGATCGTAACCCCTACCACGATCCATGCAACATACGCCTTAACCGGCGAAAGAAAACTGAGGGGGACGAACAGAAGGGCTTCGTATGTCGGATGGATGAAGCCAAACCACGGCGGATGTATCTGGTGGTAGAAGTCCGATATTCGACCTGACCGCAGCAGAAAGCCGGCATCGTAATATGCGAGGAAGTCAGGATGGTCCTTGCCCGACCCAAAAGCAAAGCTGACCCAGGTCGAAAGTTGAGCCCCAATCGAAATTGCAGGCACAGCGAACAGAAGAGTCTGGGCGAGATAGTGGAGTTGCCGGGCCTTTGGTTGCATTCGTTTTAGCGCAGGAACGCGGAATCGCAGTGGAGTTGTCCGCGGTCCGTTGTTTACTCTGCACTCGCGCTGCCACAACACCGTCTGATACCGTAAGTAATCGGAGTTCCCTTGAAAACCGCAAGCGTCACTGTTCCATACTTCGATCTTAAAGCTCAGTACGGTCTGTTGCGCGACGAAATTCGAGAAGCGCTCGACCGTGTATGCCAAAACGCCGCCTTTATTCTGGGCGAAGAAGTTGAGCGCTTCGAGCAAGCGTTCGCGAAATATTGTGAGGTCAAGCACTGCGTCGCGTTGAACTCCGGTACCAGTGCATTGCACCTGGCGCTTTTGACTGCCGGCATCGGCGAGGGCGACGAAGTGATCACCACTGCGAATACTTTCATCGCGACAGCCGAGGCAATTGTGTACACGGGCGCCACGCCAGTCTTTGTTGATGTCGAGCCCGCAACCGCAAACATCGATCCTGCCGCCATTCAAGCCGCGGTCACCAAGCACACCCGCGCGATCATTCCGGTTCATCTCTACGGCCGGCCCTGCAATATGGATTCGATTATGGAAATCGCCGAACGCCACCGCCTGTTGGTCATTGAAGATGCATGCCAGGCGCACGGTGCCAGATACGCCGGCAGACGGGTCGGAGGATTCGGACACGCGGCCGCATTTAGCTTCTATCCCGGCAAAAACCTGGGCGCCTATGGCGAGGGCGGCGCCTTAACCACCAACGATGATGAGGTCGCGAGCGTGGCGCGTTCTTTGCGGAGTCATGGCGAGTCCACGCGCTACCTCCACAAATACGTAGGCTACAACTATCGAATGGATGGATTTCAGGGCGCAGTACTCAACGTCAAGATGAAATACCTGGATCAATGGACGACGAAACGACAGGCTTGCGCCGCGCTGTACACATGTCTTTTGCAGAATGCGAACGTCCGTCTTCCCGAGGATCCGGCTGGAGCGGAGTGCGTGTACCACTTGTTTGTCGCGTATGTCGAGAATCGGGACAAAGTCCGCGCCGAATTGGAAAAGCTGGGTGTGCAGACGGCGATTCATTATCCCAGGCCGGTGCATCTGCAGGAAGCGTTTTCGAGTCTGGAGCATGCGCCCGGACACCTGCCCTTCACCGAACGCGCCTGCGAGCAAGTGTTAAGCATGCCGCTGTTTCCAGAAATGACTGAGGAGCAAGTTTCGTACGCAGCGCATTCCTTGAGCGAAGTCGCTGGAAAAAAGTAAGCGCGGCAGGTGCGAAAGATTAATGCGTGGTTTCAGCAGGCACGGGCATTTGGCGCTCCATTAGCACGCAAGCTTTGTCCTGATACGCGACTTTCCATCGCGAATCATGCTGCAGTAGATAGATGAGCCCACTTCCCCGCAATAGCGGATTGGAGCTGTCGCCGGGCGGAAATAAGACATAGCGAACGTTGTATTTCTGCATGATCGGATCGAGCCCGCGAACCAGCGAGTCTGATCCCAGCAGATCCAAATAATCCTGCAGCACCCCGGCGTACTCGAAAATATCCACCCGGCTGTCGATGAATACCCTAACGTCGGGTTCATTCCACTCCAAATATCCGCCCCACAGATAGTAGTTCACCAAGTTTCCCTGAAGCGGATGGTGCTGTAGGTACGGCAGCACCCCCACAGGATAGGTTTCCTCCTGCGATTTTCGAATTGCAGCCTGGTGAGGCCAGAAATAAACCATTGCAACAATCATGGCCAGCATCACCGCTGCATTTACCCGAGGCGTTTCCATTTCGGGGCGGTATGGCGGGAAGAAGTCGAGCAGCTTGGCGAGCAAAGGTGCGATTACAATTCCCAGCAGGGCAAGAAAGCGGATGTGGGTGAGCGCCGCATGAAGAGCAAATAGAAGCATGAGCAGTTCGCCGAGCCGCCAGCGTCGGTTTCGCAGCAGTCCTGCCAAAATCAAACCAACAATCAGCAGGAATACCAGCTTTCCGCGCGCGTCTTGAAAGTTGACCGCGACCCATTCCGCCACGTGGGCAATGTTTAGCTTTTGCCGGAATGCCAGATCGAATGGGTAATAGACCAAACGCCATCCATACGGATTGATGAACAAAGCCGCAACTGAAGCAGCGCCAGTCAGCGCGAGCTGTCGGATCTGGGAGCGACTCCAGCGGGTGGATTCGACACGTCCCCAGGTGCCGCCTACCAAGCCAGAAATTCCTGCCAGGAAAAACAAAATCAGGCCAAGTGCCCAGGACCCGTGGGTATTCGCCCAAACACAAAACAGCGGAGGGATGAGCCAGAGAGGCGCAGTTCCGCGCTGCTGCAGGCGCTGGAGGATGATCAGCAACACAATCAGAAAAATGTAGCCAAACAGAATAGTGCGGGGACCGTACGAGACGACTGCCAGAAAGCTGGCAAAGGAGCACACCGCGACCGACGCCTTAAAATTCCGGCTTTCCTGATAGCAGAGGTAAAGCAGCAGAAGCATTAGGATAGAAGGGAGAACGAAGGTCATTGTCTTCAAACCTTCGAGTCCAAAGGCACGGTATGCCAGGTAAAAAGGGATTTCGCTCAGCCATTCCGTGTTGACCCACGGCTTGGCGGCGGCAGTGAAGGAATACATGTCCTGACGCGGAAAATGATGTTGCTGAACCAGATATTGTGCATTGCGGAGATGCCACCAGATATCCGGATCGTTGAAATCCGGCTTGGCGATGGTTATAACAAACTGGATTCCTACCAGCCCAAGGGTAAGGACCGCCAAAAATGAAATTCCGATTCTAATCCGCCCCTGGAGCCCGGATCCGAAACTCGTGAAATCGCCCGGCGGTAGCTGCCCGAGTTGGGGGCTTTGGCCCGAGCTAGCTTGTGGCTGGGTAAGTGTCGTCACGTGGTTGGGTGGAATGTTATCAGGTGTGGGTGCAATCAATCTTCCAAGTCACCGTGTCCGTCTCCGGGCCGAAAGTACTACACGGTTATAGTTATAAACATCGAGGCGAAGGCTTTGGTTTCGTTTTACACTTCCCAGATTAGTGTATGCAAAGGTTTACAGTCGGTTATGTACTAGTGAATAGGTTTCGGCAATGTTTTCCAACTGGTTTCCTATATTTTTTTTGGCCCTACTATTGCTATACAGTTTTATCTGTATTATGCTCCCCCAACAGCTTTAAGAGTACTTGGATCTGCCAAGTACGGAAACCAGGTTTCCAGCTCAAATCGAAGAGCAAGCCGCGCATCCTCCTCCGCGATTATTCCATGGGTGTGGTGAGCCGGTAATGTGGAAAGGGGTTGTTTTTTGGGGAGCCCGAGTTTAGGAGAAAGAGTAAAACGCGTTCTGCTAGTCGATCCCGACGAAGCCTTCGGCAATGTTTTGCAGGAGGTTCTCGGTGAATCCGGCTATTGCATCCGGCAGGTTTTCGCTCCCCAACAGGCCATTGCTGAGATCGCTAACAGCGACACCGATGCAATTCTGCTGAACCTTGCTTCCGAAGAGCAGTCCCAACGCTATCTTTTGCGCTCCGCCTCTGAGCTTCCTTTCGCGCCGCCTATTATCACTTTCGGATGGGGGAAGCACGTCGCCTCCGCGTTGCAACTTTTCCGCGACGGCGCCGTCGATTTTTTGGAACAGCCTCTGGATGTCCAGGAGTTGCGGTTTGCTATTAATCGTGCCTGCCGTCGTACCGCCATGACGCGTGAGCTCGCCGCAGCGCAACAAATGCTCTGCGGCCGGCGAATTGACGGCTTGCTCGGCAACAGCGCAGCCATGGATCGCGTGAGCGACGTGGTCCACAAAGTGGCGGGTGTTTTTACTACTGTGCTGGTCACCGGCGAAAGCGGAACTGGAAAAGGCCTCGTCGCGAAAGCCATTCATCAGCTTAGCCAGCGCGCCAACAAACCTTTTGTTGGATTTTCGGTGTGCTCATTCCCCGAGTCGCTCATCGACGATGAACTTTTCGGGCACGAGCGCGGCGCCTTTACCGGCGCCAGCCAGGGCCGCCGCGGCCGTTTCGAAGAAGCCAATGGTGGGACTATCTTCATCGATGAGATCGGAGACTTGGCCCTTCCTCTTCAAGCCAAGCTGTTGCGCGCATTGCAGGAGCGCACGGTTTCGCGCCTGGGGTCAAACGTTTCTCATCCCATCGACGTCCGCGTGATCTGCGCTACCAATCGTAACTTGGAGCAGATGGTGCGCGAAGGCACCTTCCGCGAAGATCTTTATTTCCGGATTTCCGTCGTCAAGATCGCGATGCCATCTTTGCGCGATCGGACTGAAGACGTGCCTCTGCTGGCTGAATATTTTCTGCGCACATTCGCCAAACTTCACAAGAAGCAATGCCGCAGCATGACTCCGGGTTTTATGAGCGCGCTATCGCGCCATAGCTGGCCGGGCAACGTGCGCGAACTGCAGAACGTGATAGAGCGCAGCGTCGTGCTGGGAAATGGTCATGAACGTCTCGGGATCGACGACCTACCTCCCGAGTTGCAGGGGTTGAGCATCTCTGATGAATTACCCAGAGGCTCGTTCCACGAGGCCCTGAAGAGTTTCAAACGAGACTTGGTTCGCTCGGCGCTGGCAACCCATAACGGAAACAAGCTGAAAGCCGCCAAAGAACTGGGAATCAGCCGCTGCTACCTGCATCGGCTGTTGAACCAATTAGAAGTGGCTGAAGCGCAGGAAGAGGAAGCTGACTTGCAGGAACAGGAGATGGTTGAGGAGCTTCCCGTGACTGCAAGCATACGCGCGGACGCGCCCAAAGCGATCGACCCCGTGCGGGTGTTTCGCTCCGCCGTCCGGATCGCGTAGGAAGTGCGAGTTTCACCAGCGCGCCATCGCGCAGGAGTAAAGGCTTAACCGTAATGCAAACCCGCAAACTTTCATTAGCACAGAATAGCCGCGGCCAGAGCCTGGTCGAGACGGCTCTCATGATCCCATTGCTCCTAGTATTGATCTTGAATGCGGTGAACTTCGGCTACTTCCTTCTAGTCACTTTGAATCTGACCTCCGCCGCGCGCAGCGGAATCGAGTACGCGATCCAGGGTTCGTCAACGGTAGCTAACTCTTCTCTACCGCAAGCTTCTGGATCTGCGGCTAAGACGGTCAGCTCTTTAATATCCCAGGAGCTGAGCTCTTTTAATAGCGGAACACTGGCAGTTCAGGTTTGCTCACTGAATTTAGGAAGCGGTAGTGGATCGGCGCCCATTACGACCTGCACAACCTCCGGTTCCGGTGGACAGTTCGCGGCACCACACTCAGATCCCGAATCAGCAAACGGCTTTGCTTTGAACCGGATTGACGTTTCGTACACCTTTAACACCTTAATTCCAACTGCTCCGTTTAATTTGGTGGTTGGGAGTTTTCCGACCTGCAGAATCAATGGCAGTTGCACCTTCAGCCGACACGCCGAAATGAGAGCAATGGGGTCATGAACTCGCAGCGAAAACTTTCTGGATCGTCGCGCCCGCAGCGAGGTCAAGCCGCTGTTGAATTTGCTTTAGTTGTGGTTTTTTTGGTGGTCTTGCTGGTGAGCATTTTAGAAATGACGATGTTCATTTACACCTATGCCGCCCTTACCAATGCGGCCAAAGAAGGCGTGCGCTATGCAATCGTGCACGGAGCTAGCTCGGGTTCGACTGTAGCGGGTAGCGCAGTCAGCTCGCCATGGCCACCGTGTGCAACCGCAGCTACCGGTTCACTGCTTAGCACCGTCCAGACATATGCGGCCCTGTCACTTCACAACACTTCCACCATGTCTATTGACGCATGTTATCCCGATGGAGATAACAAGCCAGGAAGCGCTGTCCAAGTCAGGGTGAGTTATCCGTACCAGCCAATATTTGGATTGCGTTGGGCCAGTGTGACGGTTTCGGCAAACTCTGCCGGTAGGATCATGTTTTGAGTCAACGAAAAATGGTGGCGCGTACGACATCACGATCCAGCAAAAACCGGCGCACAGCCCGCGAAAGCGGCCAGGCGGCTGTGTTCCTTGTCCTAGCTATGGGAATTTTCCTGATCGGTGGAATAGGCTTTGTTGTGGATGGCGCGAACCTGTGGTTCCATCGCCAATCCGCACAAACTGCAGCCGACGCGGCGTGTACCGCGGGCGCAATGGATTTGCTATCCACCGCGGCCGGAGCATCGCTGCCGAATGCTACCGATTGGATTGGCAACTCGTTCCAATGCTCGGGCACAACCGGCGGCGGCAGCAACCCCACTTCAAATAGCACCTTCCCGCCTTGCCAGTATGCAGGCTTCAATGGCTATTCTGGTTCAGGATTGCAGGGCGTCCAAGTAAGCTTTCCTGCTGCCGGAAGCGTTTCAGCGGCTACAACGTGTCCGACAGGCATCCCATACAGTAGTTCAACCCCGGTATGTGACGCCGATGTTGTATCCACCCCGAACATGCAATTGCAGGTGACGGACAATGTTTCGATGACATTCATCCGGCTACTTGGGGCTGGTTCGACTTCAAGAGTTCCCGCGAAAACGACGTGTGGTTTAAGCAACGTGCTTTCGGCTGTTCCCATTCTCGTGCTCAACCCAAACGCCCCGACTTCTGGTGCTGCGAACACTCTAACGGCGGATACCGGCTCTACTGTGACGGTGTTTGGCGGGTTAGAGAAGAGCATTCAGGTGAACTCTAGCGATGCTGCGGCCGTGAATTTGTCTTCCGCAACCGTTGATCTAAGCCAGGCAAATGGCGGGAATGGCGGCAATTTCGCAGTGGTTACCCGTGAGTCTGTAGCCGATGCAAATGTGACGCTAGCGAATGCAAACTCACATTGGGTGAATGCTGCAGGGCTGACCACTGACCCCTACGCAATGATCGATGCACCAGCGAAACCGGCAGGCGCCCCTCCCGTTTCTCGCCTGGATCCTTGCCCGGGTTATGATCCGAATATCAGTTGTGACGAATATCAGGCTGGTTATTATCCAGCGACTAAAACATGTAACGGCGCGACGGTTTCGATCTGCGTCGGCGGCTTGGGTGGCGGTGGCGGCTCTGGTGGTGACACCCTTGCGATCTTCGAGCCCGGCATCTACTACCTTGACGGAGACTTCGCAACCGTAAGTGCCAATCACGTTTGTTTGCGCCCAGGAACTGCTATAGGTGACGGTAGTGGCGGAACTATGTTTTTTCTGCACGGCACTAGCACGTTGAATAAGGGTCCCAATCCGGCGCCAATGACTTTGAAATTCAAGGGAACTGTGGTTTTTGCTTGCGCGGACCCTACCTACGGTGTCCCGGTTTCTAGTTTGAGCTGCATCTCGAACGTGCCTCCGGGAACTACGACACTCACCGGGAATGTGCTTCTCGCGCCGTGCACTGGCCCTTACGGAGATCCTCTAGCTGCTGGCCAGGAAAGAGGCTTACTGTTCTTTCACGATCGTGACACACAACCGATCGCCCAGCCTTCCTGGATATCTAGTGGTTCTTTTGGGCTGGTTGGTAGCTTGTATTTTCACAATTGCAACTCGATCACCGTCAGCGGCAGTGGCAGCGGCGTCAACTGTGATCCGACCGCCTTTACGGAGACTTTAACCCTGAGCAGCGGCGCAAATGCATACGTTATCGGAAATATTGTCGCCGACCAACTACACCTTGCTGGTCCCATTACTGTGGGCCTCAGCCCCAAAAAGGAGTATTACACCCTGAAGGCTTCTCTCCTCCAATGACCTTCTTTATCAATTCGTTTCCAGCCGCTGCGAATGGCGCTCGCCTTCGCAACGAAAATAATTCTGACTTCCGGGTGCAGTGAATCATGGCTTTTCTTTCCCTCGGGCTTAATATCGACGAACCGCAATCTTCGGAAGAGCTGCAGAAATCTCCCAAGGAGTTGAGCAAGGACATCATCTCTGAGGGCGGCCCAGCCTTGGTCATTAGTAAGGAAACGCACGAGGGAACACAAGTTTCGCCAGATCAATCTCCGCACAACGGCACCACTCCCAAAACTGCTCCCGAACCCATTGAACCTGAAAAAGATAACTGGCCAGAGATGGGCATGCAGATCATTCAGTCCGTTCTGCGCGAGGCACAAAAGACGCGGCCCGGCGTACCCTCAGAGCCAAACTCTTCAGAACAACTTTCTGATCTACCTCCCATCGAGGAGTTACGCAAAAAGATTTTAGAAGGCATCATTCCAGACTTTCGCGCCACGCCGAAAAACGGTCACCCACAGAACGGATCGTCTGCTGATGCCTCTTCCCAAACCGATTCAGGGAAAAAATCGAGCCAGTCATCCACTCCAATGAGTCCCGACTTTTTGTCATCGGTGATGGATGACCTGCGAAAGCACGTTGGCGAAGACGTACTCACCCCGCTGAATCCCCCTCTTCAGGCCGACGCTGAGCGTACGCCGACGCCGATGTCTGTGTCCGCACCGAAAGACCCAGTGTCGACGATACCCGATTCATTGCTGCGAGCATTGGAAGAGACTCGTCAGCATCTTGCTGCACCTGCTCCCCCTTCGCTTTTGCTGACTGCAGAAAGACCAGGTACGCTGGCTCCGGCGACACCGAGAAGGCCTGACCCTACCCCGGCCTTTACTACATTTAAATTCGGTTATCTCCCCGGACGGGGCTTGTTGTACTCGATCATCGGCCATGAAGTCGCAATGTTCGGTCTCTTCCTGTTGATCACGTATGGATTGCCCGCCTTTCGCGGACAGACCTTGATCGTCGGTTCCCAATCGGCTCAGAGCCATCTGATTTATTTGCCCGAAGTCGGCGGCGGCACGCAAGGACAAAAGAGTCCCGGCGGTGGACGTAGCAAACCACAGCAGGCATCGGCTGCCCCCGCGCGGGCCAGCAAAGGGTTTGCCTATCCGGGCGCGCAAGCCATTTTGTCTGATCCGCCGAATCCCACCAACGCATTCCAAACTTTGCTGCGGCCTTTAATGGTCCATCCCGAGCCGCTCAAGAAATTAGTTCCGCTTCCCAACATCGTGCAGATGGCTGAGACACGCCTGCCGTCGTCTCTGATGGCACCGAAGACCGCGCTGCCGCAACCTCATTTGGCACTTCAGCCCATCAAGGTCAAACGCGATTCGGACTTGCGCCGCAACGCCAAGTGGAACGTCCCTGTCGCTAAAGCTCCGGAACTCGTGGCCAAAGCGGAAATGCCAAAACTACCCGCAGCCGAGCAGCCGCTGCCAGACGCCCCAAAGGTCGAGCCGAAGAAGCCAGAAGAGTTGAAGAAGGAAGAACTAAAACCGGTCGAAAAGCCGGCTCCGCAGCCGTTGAAAGTGGCCGCCGAAAAAAAATTAGAGAAGTCCGAGAAGCAAGTCGCACCTCCATCCAATGCCCAGATTGCCAAGATGGAGATGCACGGCAAATCTGCCGAGCCGATGTTGTCGCTCAGTCCCATGCCACTTCCGGCTGGGAGCAATGCCAAAATTCCTGCAGGTGAAGCTCGTGGCCGTTTCGCAGTCGCGCCGGGCGGGACATTGAATCCTAATTCGACAACGCCAGGCAAGGTGAACGGTACGCGCTCCGACTCGCCCGCCACCGGGCAGGACAATGCGCAATCGGCGAATGCCGCCACTGAGTTGGCTGCAAACACCGGAAACGGTGCAGGACACAATACCGCGTCCGGAGGCGGTTCTGGAAACGCCAACGAAGCTGCGGGCGGCGGCTCGGCTGGAACCGGCAATGGCTCGGGCAGCACTGCAGGCGCGGGTGTAGGCGGCGCGGGCACAGGAAACGGTCGCGGCAACGCGGGAACAGGCGCAGGCCGCTCCGGTCACGGAGCCGGCACCGGATCAGGCGCCGGCAGCGGCGCGGGGTCGGGAGCATTTCCCGGCATCACCATCCAAGGCGAAGAGGGAAGCAGCGCCTCGGCCAGCAATTCCTCGACTATGAGCGTTACGCCGCAGACGCCTTACCAGATCACCATTGTAGCCACGGCGAGCAGTGGCGGCGGTCTGCAAGATTTCGGAGTATTTGAGAACGAGCGAGTTTACACGGTTTACATTCCGATGCAGCGAACGCCGCAGGAGGCGGACCCGACCTGGACGATGCAATACGCTCTCGCTTCCGGTTCGTCCGACTCGAACTACGCCCAACTCATCGCCCCATCGCCGGTGATGAGAGAGTGGCCGCAAATTCCAGCGGATCTCGAAAAGAAATATTCGCAAGGCCAGGTTGTGGTCTACGCTTTATTGGGCGCGGACGGTAAATTGAGTCACATCTCGGTGAAGCAAACTCCCGATCCTCACGTGAGCGTTCCGATTGCGCAGGCCCTGGGCAAATGGGTTTTCCGTCCTGCACAAATGAACAATCGGCCGGTAACCGTGAAGATCCTCGTTGGAATACCTCTGTAGGTTTTGACCTCTCATTTCGCGAGAGTTCACATATCCGCTTATCCCACGTCGTCAGCCTCTTAGGAATTCCGTAGCTGCGCAATATAAACGGCATCTTTCGTATTGTTTCGCCCATCTCACATCTCAGAAGGACATTGTGAGCGACTCGCGTGCCGATAATCGCGCAGCTCGGGAAGTGTTGGTTCGAAGTTGAAAGGACGCGGAAGAAATGAAATCACAAATCAAACTGGGAACAGTTTTTGGGGTGGAGCTCGGACTCCACTATAGCTGGATCGTGATTGCACTTCTGATCACGTTTTCGCTGGCCGCGCAATTTCACGCAACCAACCGGAATTGGAGCGATGCGGAGGTTTGGGCAACAGCGATTCTGACTGGCATACTCTTCTTCGCCTGCCTGATCGCTCACGAGCTTTCGCATGCTATGGTGGCCAAAGCCCGCGGACTGCCGATTCACAAGATCACACTCTTCCTGCTGGGAGGCGTTGCTCAAATCGAGAAAGAAGCAACCGATCCCAGTACCGAATTCTGGATGGCCATTGTTGGACCATTCACCAGCGCAGTTATCGGTTTTCTGCTTCTTGGGCTCGCCCATCTCTCTGGTTGGACTGGCGCGGCAGCGCCCGAAACTCCGGGCGTCGCGCTGCTGCTCTGGCTGGGATATATCAATCTGGCGTTGGCGGCGTTCAATATGATCCCCGGTTTTCCACTGGATGGCGGCCGCGTTCTGCGCGCCATTTTGTGGTGGTCGATGCACGACATGGAGCGAGCGACCCGAGCGGCAGCACGTGTCGGACAGTTTATTGCGGTGCTGTTCATAGCCTTCGGCATTTTTCGCTTCTTCGCAGGCGCGGGACTTGGAGGCCTGTGGCTCGCATTCATCGGCTGGTTCCTCTTGCAGGCGGCAGGGGCCAGCTATCTGCAAGTTCGCAGTCAAACATTGCTCAGCGGATTAAAGGTCCGCGAGTTGATGTCCACTGACTTTGAAACCACCAGCCCTGACACCTCGCTGCAGGAATTCGTGCACAACCAGCTGATGCGTACGGGCCGCCGATGTTTCGTGGTTGTCGAGAATGGCAAACTAATGGGATTAATCACCTCCAATGAAGTGCGCAACGTGGATCCCAAAGACTGGTATTTCAAGAAAGTTGGAAGTGTGATGCTGCCGGCGGAGAGGATACATTCGGTTTCGCCGGATCTCCCGGCGCGCGAAGCACTGGAAATCATGGTCCGGGAAAATGTTCATCAACTCCCGGTCGTCTCCGGAAGCCACATCGAAGGCCTCATCTCGCAGCGTCAGGTACTCCAGGCAATGCGCTCGCGATCGGAACTTTCAGGCCTTACAAATCTGCCCAAGGCCGCGTGAGTATCAATGCATCTCGCCGGCCGTTCAGCGGGCGTTGGCCTGCCGGCGTTGTCTTTCGGCTTTTCTTATCTCGCGCCGTCGTCCTGCATCTTCGTAGCGGCGTCTCTGCTCGTCGGTCTCAGGAATCACTGGCGCGACCTTCAGGTGTCGTCCTGCAGCATCAACAGCCACAAATGTTAAATATGCGGAACTCACGTGACGGAGTTCATCCAATAAATAATTCTCAACCCACACCGTGACCCCGACTTCCATGGAAGTGGTGAACACGCGGTTCACCGACGACTTCAGCACCACCAGATCACCGATATGCACGGGCGTCCAGAAATCGAGATGATCGATGGACGCGGTCACCACATAATTCCTCGAGTGGCGATGCGCCGCCAGCGCACCCGCAAGATCGATCCAATGCATGAGGCGTCCGCCCAGCAAAGCCCCCAAGGGATTCGCGTCATTCGGCAGAACAATTTCGTTCATCTCCGATTGCGAATCGGAAACCGGTCGTGGCATCAGATGGTCAGGGGATTCGTTCATGCAGGCTTTCGATCAAGGTACGATTGCAAAAAACACTCTGCTTTTTTTTGTATGCTGAGATCAGCGTGCGAAGCGGTCCAGCGTTTGGAATGACGATCATATGCCAGCATCCCGTACGAGCTTGGAAGGTAAGCTTTCTCCAGCACGAATTGGAGGGAGATAAGGTCCTGCGATTCATTCATCACCGCGAAGCGAACCGCATCACAGACACGCTCCTGCGGTAAACGCGGACACGATTTTGCGTATCCCAAATTGCAAGATTCGAGTTCAACGCTACTCAGCATTGCATTTTCGTGATTCGGGGCCAGGCACGTTCCGCGCCAGCTTGATCCCAAAGGCAAACGCGTGGGATGTTGGAACGCGATATCATCGGCACGCTCGGTAGGCATGAAAAATGGACAGGCCAAATAAACTCCTTAGGACCACGACGATTTTACTTGGAACTTCTCAACCGGAGTAGATGATTTTATATGAGTCGAATTGAAGCTCTAACTGAGATGTTGTCCCACGATCCCGCAAATGCCTTTGCCCGTTATGGCTTGGCCATTGAATATTCGAACAGCGGGCAATTGGAGCAGGCGATCGCGGAATTCCAAAAACTTTTAGCAGCCCATCCAGACTACACCGCCGGATATTTCATGGCCGCGCAAACACTGGCAAAATGCGACCGCCACGACGACGCTGTGAAGATGCTAAAAGACGGAATCGTCGTAGCCGACAAAAAGCATGACACCCATGCGCAGTCAGAGATGCAAGCAATGCTTGATGAAATGCTTTAACTATTGCTGAAGCGTTCTCAGTTAAACCCAGCCGCCGTCCACTATCAAATTCTGACCTGTAATGGCCGCACTCTGTTCCGACGCCAGGAATAGTACCGAGTTGGCAACGTCTTCCGGATTCAACTCGCGCTTCAAAGTTTGGTGCCGCATGATTTCAGCAAGATACTCCCGCGTCATCCACAGGCGGCGTTGGCGCTCCGTCATAATCGCTCCCGGCGAAATGCAGTTTACGCGAATGTTAGCGCTGCCCAGTTCTCGTGACAGGGTTCGCGTCAATCCCACGATGCCCGCTTTCGCCGTGATGTAAGCCGGCAATCCAGTCGAAGGGATCATCCACGAGATGGAACTCATGTTGATAATTGATCCTCCGCCAGCCTTTGCCATTCCTGGTGAGACCGCCTGGATCGCGAAAAAGTGGTGGCGCAAATTAACGTTCATCCGCTCGTCCCAGTATTCCGGAGTCACTTCGGAATATCTGTGACGATCGTCGCTGGCCGCATTGTTCACCAGTACCCTGATCGCGCCAAATTGCCCTTCAACCTTTTCAATCGCGGAACGCAGCTCTGCGATGTTAGTCAGATTGCATTTAAAAAAAACTGGTGCGCTTGGTGCTGCGGGAGATAATTTTTTAATTAAAGCGGCGGCGCTCTCTTCAGCGATATCTAGAAACGCGACTCGCGAACCTTGCAGCGCGAATTGCTCAACCATCGCGGCCCCGATTCCGCTGGCGCCACCGGTGATCAGGACGGCGGCATTTTTCAGACTCGGATATTGTGCAGTCGTCTCCCTTGCGGTCATCATATAGAACTCAAGATCTGGGTTTGGCCATGCGGATCATCGACCATTCCACCAGACCTGGAAACAGTTGGTAGATTTTCACGACCGGATTCATTGTCCACGGCACAATCACTTCGCGCTTTTTCTTCAAGTAACCGTTGAGGGCCGCCCGCGCCACGGCCTTTGCACTGATCCCGCGCGCAGCCGCAGGTCGGACTTCTTTCCGCTCGTTGCCCTTAACGGCATTGGCGCCGAAATCCGTACGCACGTATCCGGGGCAGACCGTCGTAATCTGGATCCCGGTTCCCGCCAGTTCAATGCGCGCGGCTTTTCCAATAGCGTTCATGGCGAATTTCGTTGCGCTATAAGCAGCATGAAACGGCAGCGGAATGTGTCCGGCGACGCTGGAGACGTTGATGATCGCGCCCGAGCCCTGCTGTTTCATAATTGGGATGACTGCCTGCATTGCCTCTACGGTGCCAAAAAAATTCGTGTCAAACATTTCCCGGCAATCGTCCATTCGCATTTGTGCGACAGAGTCGAGCAATCCGTGACCGGCGTTATTAATCCAGATATCGATGCGGTGAAAGTGATGCATGATGAGGCCGACTACCCGGTCGATCTCTTCGCGATGGCGAACGTCGCAGGCGAGAGCCAGAGTTTGATCAAGGCGTCCGATGCGGGCCCGGGCAGCTTCCAGTCGGCTGGAGTCGCGCGACAGCAGCACGACTTGAGCTCCGTGACCGACGAAAAGATCGACGATCGCTTCCCCGATTCCCATCGAAGCGCCGGTGACAACTACTACTTTTCCAGAAACCTTTTCTCTCGCGAGATCGGAAGAAGCCATGCCGGGTTTGTACCTTGCTTGGCCGGGCAAGTCAAGACGCGATTACAATCAATGAGCTTGAAGTTGCGCGGGCGCCGCTGCCCACGCTTCCATTCCACGTTCGTGGCGGGGAGTGATCGTGAGCATGCTAATGCCGTTGTTTCCGCTTGACCTGGTGCTCCTTCCCGGCGTGCCTTTGCCGCTGCATATATTCGAGCCCCGCTACAAAGAAATGATCAAAGAATGTCTGGAGAAAAAAAGCCCATTCGGCATTATTCGCGCCAAACAGGAAGCTTTTGTAAACACCGGCTGCACCGCGGAAGTAATCAACGTCCTCAAAACTTATCCCGACGGCCGCATGAACATTTTGGTAGAGGGCCAGAAGCGCTTCGAGGTCTTACAAGTCAATCAGGAACGAACCTTTCTGCAGGCGGAAGTTTTTTACCTCGAAGATGAGACCGATCCGGCTGCGGCTCCAGACATCGAAAAAGCCCTCGCCCTTCACGGTGAGATTATGCAACTGGCCGGCGCGAAAGCTGAAGAGACGAAAACCGAGAACGCTTCGCAACTCGCCTACCGTCTGGCCGGCTCTCTTCCGTTCGATCCTGACTTTCAGCAGGCGCTTTTAGAGATGAATTCTGAAGCCAAACGCATCCAGGCAATCATTTCATTTTTCCAGCACATCCTTCCCGCCTTACAACGCAGTGCGAGCGCGAAGCAAAGGGCCGGCGGAAACGGTCACGTAAAATAACAAGACTGGACGCGGGCGTATAATCGAAGCAGTCCGGCTGTTCAGCTTGCGTTGCTGCGGATGCCGGACTTTGGAGTACTCCCGCGATGAATTTTCCCCGTGTTCTTGGTGAACTACGCCGTAGCCCGTTCTCAGAAGAAAAATTGCGCACCCGACGGGTTAAGGACGAACTGCGTGACAACCTCATTGCCCGCCTTCGAACCAGCAAGGATAAAGAAGCACCGATTTTTCCCGGTATCGTCGGTTACGATGACACTGTCGTGCCGCAGATCGTGAATGCAATTCTCTCCCGGCACAACTTTATTTTGTTGGGCTTGCGCGGACAAGCCAAGAGCCGCATCCTTCGTGCGCTCACCTCTTTGCTCGATCCGTACATGCCGTACGTCGCAGGCTGCGAAATCCACGACAATCCTTATGCGCCGATTTGCCGCCGTTGCCAGGAATTGATTGCGGAATGTGGGGACAGCACCGCCCTCGCCTATCTCATGTCGGAGCAGCGTTACGTGGAGAAACTCGCGACCCCCGATGTGACCATCGCCGACCTGATCGGTGACATCGATCCTATTAAAGCCGCACGCGCCGGCCATGAACTCTCCAGCGAATTCACTGTGCATTACGGCCTCTTGCCCCGCGCCAATCGTGGAATTTTTGCCATCAATGAATTGCCCGATCTCGCTGGAAAAATCCAAGTCGGTTTGTTCAACATCATGCAGGAAGGCGATGTGCAGATTAAGGGATATCCCATTCGCCTGCCGCTCGACATTGGGCTCGTGTTTACTGCCAATCCCGAGGACTACACCGCCCGCGGCAAAATTATTACGCCTCTCAAAGATCGCATCGGTTCTGAAATCCGAACCCACTATCCTGCAAGCGTAGAAGAAGGCATCGCGATTACCACCCAGGAAGCTTGGGCTGCTCGCAACGGCAACAAACTCCTAATTCCGAAATATGTGCGCGAGGTTATCGAGCGAATCGCATTTACTGCTCGCGAAGATAAGCGAATCGATAAGCGCTCCGGCGTCAGTCAGCGCCTGCCGATCTCTTGTATGGAGAATGTGATTTCCAACGCCGAGCGCCGCGCCATTCGTTATAACGAGCAACTCACGGTGCCGCGCATCGGCGATGTTTACGCCGCATTGCCCGCGATTACCGGCAAGCTGGAACTGGAATATGAGGGCGAGATGAAGGGCGCGGACTATGTCAGCCGTGAACTGATCCGCAATGCCATCGCAAAAACTTACGACCAATATTTCGCCGGCGCGAATATGCAGCAGGTGATTCAGTGGTTCGATCTGGGTGGTGAAATCCAGATTGCCGAGAGCGCCCCTGCCGCCGACCTCTTGCAGACCCTGCGCGGCATTCAAGGATTGATGGATAAACTGACGCGCGTCAACGTGGGCCCGAAAGACAGCGCCGAAGCACAGGTCTCCGCCGCAGAATTTATTCTCGAAGGGCTGTACGCCCTGAAACGCATCGGCAGAAATGAGGAGCGCGTGTTCACCGCAGGAGAAAAACAACCGCGCCCCAGCGACAAACCGTACGAGCGAGAGGAACTGCCGTTTAGGAGCAGAAGGCCGCTGAATTAGCTGTCAGCGCTCAGCCATCAACCTTCAGCCAAATCCGCGGCCTTGACGATTGATGGCAAGATTACTTCGGCTTAAAAGTGAGGGAGGTTAGGGTACTCCCAGAAGACCGAGGGCCGAAGATCGACGACGGTACCGAGGGCCCACGACCAAGGACGCACGACCCACGACGCTTTGGCTGACGGCTGAAAGCTGATGGCTATTTATGAAACGCATTCGCTACACCAAATACGTCCCCGATCCTGCCGGCGAAATGAGCATGGAGGACCTGCTCGGGGCGCTCTCTGACTATTTGTTGCAAAGCGGTTTCCAGAATTACCTTTCCTACTACGATCTTCCCGACGGCGAGCAGACGCTTGACGACCTGCGCGACGCAATTGAACAAGCGCTTTTAGATAGCGACCTGCTGAACGAAGAGCTCCGCGAGCAGTTGCAGCAGATGCAAGGCCAAGGATCACTTGATGAGCTGATCGAAAAATTGATCCAGCGCATGCAGCAGGAAGACTACATCAGCATCGACCAGCCTCATGATCCTGCGAAGCGCTCAAGCACCGGGGGAGGCCAGGTCGGGGATGCGCAACAGCAGGCGCGTTTCGAGATCACCGACAAGAGCCTCGACTTCCTGGGGTACAAAACGTTGCGTGATCTGCTGGGATCCTTGGGCAAGTCAAGTTTTGGCCGTCACGACACGCGCGACATGGCGACTGGGATTGAGGCAAGCGGCGCCTCGCGACAGTATGAATTTGGCGACACTCTGAATCTCGACATCACCGCAACTCTTTCGAGCGCGATTCAACGGGAAGGGTTAACGCTTCCGCTGAACATTGAGTATTCCGACTTGCAGGTGCATCAGTGCGAGTACCAGTCATCATGCGCCACCGTGCTGATGCTCGACTGCTCGCATTCCATGATCCTGTATGGCGAAGACCGGTTTACGCCGGCAAAGAAAGTTGCCATGGCGCTGTCGCATCTTTTGCGCACGCAATATCCCGGCGATTCGCTTTCCCTGATTTTGTTCCACGATTCCGCTGAAGAAATTCCGCTTTCGCAATTGGCACGGGTGAAGGTCGGCCCTTATTACACCAATACGCGCGAGGGTTTGCGGCTGGCGCAACGCATTCTGCGACGCCAACAAAAGGACATGAAGCAGATCGTAATGATCACCGACGGAAAACCCTCAGCGCTAACCTTGGAGGACGGGCGAATCTACAAGAATGCCTTTGGACTCGATCCGCTGGTGGTGAGCCAGACCCTCGAGGAGGTTTCAAAGTGTAAGCGCGCGGGAATCCTGATCAACACTTTCATGCTGGCTTCGGATTACGGCCTGGTTCAATTCGTCCAGAAAGTCACCGAGATGTGCCGCGGCAAAGCCTACTTCACCACGCCGTATACCCTGGGACAATACCTGCTGATGGACTACATGTCGCGAAAAACCAAGACCATCCATTGAATGCGGGAGTAAGAAGTAAGGGTACGAAACGAATAATGCAGCTTCTAACACTTTAGCAGTTCGTGTACTGCCCGCCACGCCTGATCAATTGCACCATCCGTATACGCATAAGCACCAGCATCAGCGTTCGCAATAGTAATCCTCCCGAACGGCTTGCGCGCCACCTCACAGGGAATTTCTCCACCATCGATCCAAAATTTATCCCACAGTGAGTTGTACTCATAAGCGTAACCATGAGGCCAACGGTTCACAGTTATCGCGGCAATATCTGGTGCCGGATCAAATCCGCCTGCGCCGAGAGTGCGGGCAAGTTGATCGCGGATATTGCGCTCCATGGTCGAGAACTCGGTCATGAACAACTCGATCCGGCCCATGCGATGCTGATCGCGCGCCGGCAGCCCCGGCTTGCATGGCGTTTTCATCATGTGGATCACGATCGGCT
Organism: Terriglobales bacterium; assembly: GCA_050746025.1. Taxonomy (GTDB): domain Bacteria; phylum Acidobacteriota; class Terriglobia; order Terriglobales; family Acidobacteriaceae; genus Gp1-AA145. The sequence goes on from JBOGLH010000153.1 coordinate 22,977, forward strand.
CATCGGGCGACTTGGAACATTCATAGCCGCCGATGCTGACCGGAATATCCAGCGTGAACGCCGAGTGATAACAGCCGGGCGCATACACCGAACTCGCGCCCAACTTCTGAAACGACGTCCAGTTGCGAATCGCCACATTGGTATAAAGTAGCGGAACTTTTGCCGCCGAGTGCAATGCCTGCTTCTGATTTTCGGGCAACTCGCTGCAGATGTATGGAATTACCATGTTCCAGCACGCCAGCACGGCGGATGGCGCACGTGCGGTGTAGAGTTTGCCCAACCGTGAGTAAGTGATTTCCACTTCTTTCGCAGTAGCCGGATCGCCAACATGCTTCACTTTTACCGCCGTGCTGCTCAGGCGAATTCGCACCGGAGACGACGGATCATCGATCTTCGCGTAGTTTGCTTTCTGCGTGACAATGTCGGTAGCCGAATCGCCGGCGATAGCTTCCGGCACCAGTTTCCGTACCAACATGCGTGCTATTGAAGCGTTGCCATCGGGAAAATGGAAAAAATACTTTTCCGCTTCCTCGTTGGGAATTGCATCGCGGTTCATGCCTTTGCCCGCGCCAGGTTCCAGTTTCATCGCCGAGAATCCCGGCAAACCCAAGCCCCATGCGTCTTGCGCTGAGACCGCGTCGATTCCCACGCCAAAAAGTCCGTGGGGCGCTGACTGGTACAGTTTCACAATCTGCACGTCGACGTGCGCCAGGTCAGTCAAAAACTTCGCATAGCTGATACGCGCTAAGCGGTCCTTTTTCTGGTCCGAAGAAAGCCCGGGCAGGTAATCTTTCGCATTGGTGAATAAGTCCTGAAAATCCTGCTTCGCCTTTTGTGACATTGGCGCTTCGGCAAAAAAAGCTTTCCACTTTTCAGCCGACGAGTGCAACGAATCGCCGCTTTCTCCGGTGCCGATGGGCGCAGGGTTTATGACCAGCTTGTCCGCCCCGAATGTCTGCTTATCAAAAAAAATATTCGGGCGCAGCCCCTGCGATTTGTAGAGGTTCTTGGAAACGTACTTCGGAAAAGACGCTACGTCGATACCAAGATCTTCGACCACGCCTTTAGCGACCGCACTGTACGGCGCAGGGCTTTCAATCGAGAAGGTCCCACCGAAGCCTAGAAGCTTTCGATCACTAATCGTGAACTCGTTGCGCTTTGCGTGCCCGCCAAAATCGTCATGGTTGTCGAGGATCAACACCCTCGCGTTAGGGTTTGCTTTGCGGAAAAAATAAGCCGCGGAAAGCCCGCTGATCCCACCACCCACAACGATCAGGTCAAAAGTCTCGCCGGTGCCGGTTGGAGTTCCCGCTTTTTCCCAGAAATCGCCGTCGCGCAAACTGTGCGCAACTTCGAACGATCCCACGTGACTACCGCGCAGCCCGGTCAGCGCAGGAGGATAATAGTTCGGCGATTTCTCTGGATCGAGATCATGCTGTAGCGCCGCCAACAAATGCGGAGGCAGCAGCGCCATTCCGGAAGTTACCGCAATCCCGTTCAGGAAGTCGCGCCGCGTGATAGGGCGCTGCATTCCCAGATCTTTATCATTTGACTCTGCCATTGGCCCCCTTGAATCGCGTATGAACGGTTGGACGCGCCCGGGCAGGGTCTATGGTTGGGCGCCCTCTTCAGATTTCTTGACGGCGGCTTCGGCGGCCTGGAAGCCGATCTTGCTATGGGTCCCATCGCAAAAAGGTTTGTTGACCGATGCTCCGCAACGGCAAAGCGAGAATGCCGGCTTTCCGGTCAAATCGTATTTATTTCCATCTGCATCCACCAACTCGATTGAGCCCTCGGGCGCTTCAACGCGATAAGGACCGTTTTTTCTGATCGTAATTTTGACCGCCGCCATGCTTCCTCCGATGGAACGAGAGCAACCAAGAAAGATACCAGCTTCGACTGAAGATGTGCCACCCAGCGGAGAATTACTCAGGCGGCTTTTGCAGTTTGATTGACCACGCTTCGGTACAGCTGAATGTAATTGCTGGTCATACGATTCGCGTTGTAACACTCACGGGCGCGATTGAATGAGCGGTTCGCGAAACTACGGCGCAGTTCCGCATCTTTGTTGAGAATGCGCACCGCTTCGCTGAGGCTGTCAGCATCATTAGTCCGAAAATAAACGGCTGCCGGACCCCAGATTTCGCGTAGCGCAGGAATATCATTCAGAATAAGCGCGCATCGCGAAAGCGCAGCCTCGACTATGGTCATGCCGGTCGGCTCGTATCGAGCAGCCGAAACGTACATCGAGGCGCGGCTGTAGAGCAATCGCAATTGTGATTCTGAACGTGGACCCCGCAGCACTACCCCTTCCTGCCCGTCGTTAAATCCGACATCGGCGCGAACAATCGTTTCCGCGCAATGCTCCGGTTGCTTGGCGTCCACCACGCAAACCGGCACCGGATGAGATCGTTCGGCAAGGAGATTCACTTGTGATGCGGGATCAAGAATCCGGCCGATCGCCAGTACCGCATCATTTTTTGTCACATACGGATTGAAGTGAATGGGATTTCTTCCGTGATTGATCACCACGCCATGCATCGACGCAGAATAACTGCCACGCACGGCTTCGAGCATCCAGTCACTTCCCGCAACCACGGCTGACGCCCCGGACAGGCCTTGGCTAGTTGCGTCACGATACCAATGCATCCACGGACTCTCTTTGGGCCCATGTCCGTGGACCGACTTCCACCACGTGACCAGGTCGCCGTGAGCAACCACGATTCGCGGAATCGGAATGGGCAGCGCGCCGTAACAAAGATGGTTAGAGTGAAAAAAATCCGGCTTGATATCCGCAGCGAGCGCGCAAAGGTAATCGGATGCGTCGGCAAAATCCTGCTGGCCTTCATGCATCCAGTCAAGGCGAAATGCGGTAGGGCGATAGTCAAGACCGCGTAGGCGTTCCATCCACGCGATCTGCTCGGGCAAGGGAATCTCGCCAAAGCTGACCAGCGTGACGCGCATGCCGCGTCCAATAAGGCCTGAGATCAGCTCCCGCGTGTACGTCCAGATGCTGCCGTTCAAGGTGTCAGACGTCATCAGGACGTGCATAAAGGGCCCGCCTCATTTTATTGGATGCAGTTTTTTCCGCCAGCTTTTAATTAGGAAAACAATTGCTCAGTTTCTGCGAATCTCTGCACATCCGCTACAATCAGCCCATGTTGAGATTGATGTGCATCACCGCGCATCCGGATGATGAAGCCGGCGGTTTCGGGGGCACGCTGCTTGGTTATGCGGAGCGCGGCGTAGAGACCAGCGTGGTCTGCCTCACCCCAGGCCAGGCGGCCACCAACCGGAGCGAGGCGAAGAGTGATCAGGAGCTTGCCGAACTTCGCAGGCACGAATTCGCCGCGTCGTGCAGAATTCTGAAAGTTTCGAAGCCAACAATTTTGAACTATCCGGATGGCCAACTTTATCGCCAGGAACTGAACCGCGTCGTCTATGACCTGACCTTGCGAATCCGGGAATTTCAACCGCAGGTCGTGATCACCTTCGGAGGCGATGGCGGCGTTACCGGCCATCCCGATCATTCTATGGCGGGAATTTTTGCAACTCTTGCGTTCCATTGGGCCGGACGTCCCAATCGTTACGCCGACCAACTGAAGGACGGTTTAGGTCCACACCGGTCGCAGAAGCTGTACCATGGGACTGCCGATTTCGCCCTGCCAAACCGGCCGCCCATCACCTTCTCCCCACAGACCGCGTCCATCGACATAAAAAAATATCTTGAGACAAAAATTTCGGCCTTCAAGGCGCACAAAACTCAGGCGCCTCTCTGGCCGCTATTCGAACAAAACGCGCGTCGCAGGGACCGCGAGTTATTCCATTTAGCTGCTTCTGTGAATGTCGGCGAGTTGCATGCAGAAACAGATTTGTTTGCCGGAGTGAAAGAGGACGCATAATCTCAGCTGCGTCCTCTCCATCCTAACCAGCCTCAGTGCGCGCGGATAATTTCCGTCATCACGTCCGGCTTTGATTCTTCGCGCACCAGGTGCGGATACTTTTCTCCTCCGTGGTAATCAAGCGAGAAGGTCCTGAAATAATCCGTGTTCTCGATCAACAGTTGCAACGGCTGCGAAGTATTCTTTCCCTCGAAAAGCGCATCGCGAAAAACCTGTGGTGTGAATCGGCGGCCATTTACCGCGACGATCTTCATCCCCGGCCCAATGCCTGCATGGGCTGCATCCATGCCTTCGATTGTGTCCTCGATGTCGCCATTCTCCTTAATGATCAGCCCGACAGAGAAGGTTGCGTTTAGCGTACGATGGTCGTTCTCCCACGCACGCATCATCGGCGAGCGGCTTTCGTCGTAAACAATCTTCCATCCTGTTCCTTCGATGCCGCCCAGCGGAGCTCCCGGACCGTGATTCGTCAATCGTTCGTTCCAAAAGCCGCGCCAGTCATAAGGAGCGATTTGGTTCAACCCATTCACCACGTCATCAAACGTGTAGGTTTTGACCATCGGCGGAGTGCTGGGCGCGCCGTGAAATAGTTTGCAAAAATCATCAATCGATTTTTTTCCGCCGGTCTGCTGGCGAATGATGCTATCTGCCCACAACCAGTCGAGCTCGCCCTCGTCGTAATAATCCACACTGCGCCGCCATGATTCCCACTCCTTGGGCGTGTAATAAAGCAGCGCAGCGGCGTCCGCCGTGTCCTGCAAATTCCGCCACGTCCTGCCCGGACGATGGTCCAGCATCGCCGCCGACCGCGCCAACGCGTCGCGATATTCCTGCGGCGTCCACAATCCACTGCGAGCAGTCAGCACGTCACCCAGGTATTCGGTCAAGCCTTCGTAGACCCAGAGCAAATCGTCCTGCATCGTCTGCTCATAATCAGAAGTGGTCAAATCAGCCGGCCGCCTATACTTTCCATTCCACGAGTGCACATATTCGTGCGGCAGCAACCCCGCATGCAGAGACCTGAGTTCGGGATCGATGAGCGTCCGCTCCTCCGAACGGCTGTCATTCGCCTCATGATGCTCAAGTCCAAAATGTGCCACGTGATCACTCAAACTAAAAAGAAAGTGGTAGTCGCGGTAGTGAGTAGCGCCGAACAACGTTGTCGCCTGCTTCACCAGGTTGCTGTACTCGTCCCAAACCTGCTGCGGCGCATCCAGCGCCATGGTGCTATCAGCGGCGATATCCATTTCAACCGGCGGATTCTGTCCCGGATTGAGCGGAACCACTTTGAGATACTCGCCACTGATGATCGGCGAATCAACCAGCGTAAAAAGCGAAACTGATTCAAAGTGGATCTCGTCCCCGGATCGCGAGGCCACCGGCAACGGCGTCCCGAACTTCCACCCCGCCGGCAGGCGCACCGAAGCCGAGTAAGTAATTTGGTCGCCGGTCCAACCCTTGGGATACAGCAGGACCTGGTTCCAGCTGATCACCAGCATTTTTTGCGTGGCAGAAGATCCCGCCGAAAATAAACTCTGTTCCGATTCCCCCGGTTCCAGATAATCCAACGAAGCGTGAACTTCCTGCGCTCCGGCGGGAACTTCCACATGTATTGCCCAGTTGTCCGCCAGATCCCGCCGCCATTTCAGCATTTGCCCATTGGCAGTGAACTTGAGTCCGGTCAAGTCGATGGCAGGACCGCTCGGCGCATGTTCCCCGGGAATCCATTTCGGATAGTAGAGAGTCATGGTTCCTGCGGTTGCGGGAATCGTCAGTTGCGCATGCAAAATTCTTCGCGGAGCGTCGGTAGCGTCGAGAGCGATGTTGATGTGAGGCGCGGCAGTTGCTCCGAGCAATGCCAACGGCCAGGTCATTAAGGCTAGAAAAACGATTAAAGCTGGGGAAGTCCTCAAGAGTCTCTCCTTTGTTCGGTCCCTGACAAACTCATGAATATAACATTGTCCTTCGCAAATCATCAGATCGAAGGTTGGCGGGAAACGATTTATGCACGGTGCCGGAGGGATTGCGAGTTCATTGGTATCATCGATGCGTGACTCCGCGGCGCGGCAAATTTATTACATTTGAAGGATTAGACGGTTGCGGTAAGAGCACGCAATTAGCCCGCTTGGCGAAAAAATTAACACAACACGGCTTCTCCGTTGTAGAGACGCGGGAACCCGGTGGCACTGACACTGGAGAAAAAATTCGCCGCCTGCTTCTGGACACGCGCACCTCAGGTCTGGCGCCCATGGCGGAGCTGGCGTTGATGTTTGCATCGCGTGCGCAGCACATTCATGAAGTGATTCTGCCTGCGCTGAGCGACGGGCAAATTGTGCTTTGTGACCGATTTACTGACTCCAGTGAGGCTTACCAGGGTGGCGGACGCAAGCTGGGCAGCAAGCCGGTGCTGGAATTGCATCGCGCGTTGTGTGGTGATTTGCAGCCCGACCTCACGATTCTGATGGACTCCGACGTTGCGGCCAGTGTGGATCGAGCGCGTCGCCGCAATCTAGCGCGCAGCCGCGCCAGCAGCGACGAAGGCCGGTTTGAGAAAGAGAACCGTGCTTTTTTCAGTCGCGTGCATGATGCGTATCTACAAATAGCGAAACGAGAGCCAGATCGAGTAGCGATAATAGATGCGCGCGGCACACCGGACCAGACTCATGCCAAAATTCTGCAAACAGTTTTAGCGAAGATTAGCGCTGAAACCGGCTCAAGGAAAACGCAGCATGCCCATTGATCGCAGGCGGTTTCTCGCGCATTCCGTAAAAGCCGCGGCGGCGGCCAGGTTGTTGCCGGAATTTCTAGGCTTTGCGCAGGCCACTTCGGCCGGTGGAGCGCACACGCAAAAGCCTTACGGCTCGGGCTATTTCGGCGCATGGATTGAAGACGAATTTGGCCTTCCCGCCTTTCATTACACTTGCGATCAAGCGCACGACACCAAGTCCGTGACTGAAATTAATCCAGGACTGCTTTTGCCAACTGAGCACATTCATCAAGTCGGAAACGACCGCATCGTCGCTGTGGCTTCAAATTACGGTCACGTTCGCGTGCGCCAGGACGAGGGCGCTCCAAAATTTCTAAATGATTACGCTCCCGATCGCGGCGCATTCGCCGGCGGCTTTGGTTATCTGACGGATGAAAAATCTGCGCTCAGCACGTTCTATCCGGGAAACGCAAAAAATTTCGATCGCATTTTCGGTGTCGGATATTTTCGAAAAAAAGTTTCTAGCGATGCCTACAGCATCGATCATGTGATCTTCGCGCCATTTGGGGATGACCCGGTTCTGATTTCACAAGTGAAAGTCACGAACAGGAGCGCGGCAGAAGCGCAGTTGCGTTGGATCGAATATTGGGGATGTCAGCTTTATCAGTTTTCGTTCCGCGCATTCATGGAGTCAGTGCAAGACATGCACGAACTGCGGCGCAATTTTGGCGCGCGATTCGAGCATGACTTTCGCAAACTGAGGGACGGTTCAGGTCTGATCGAAAAAAAGCAATTCACTGGGCGCGATCCTGCCGAGGAACGCAAGTTTTCCGCCAAGGTTGAGAATCTGGAAAAAGGTGAAGACATATTCCTCACTGCGCCCGATAAGAATTCTCCGAAACTGGCGACATTTGACGATCTGAATCCGCCGCAGACATTTCTCCTCTCGCTCGATTCTGCTGCCGATGGGTTAAGCAGTGACGGCAAAGCCTTTTTCGGCGCGGGAGGAGCGGAACATCCGGTCGGCGTAAATCGCCCGCTGGATGGGAATTTGATCTCCTCCGGTCCGCAAAGTGCGTTGCTGCTCGAACGCAAGTTGGTGTTGAAGCCGGGAGAGAGCCGAACCCTTACATTTTTGTACGGCTATCTTCCGAGTGGGTTCGATTTGGATTCGCTCGCAACCAAATACCGCCACACCGCTGCCACCGCGCTCGAAGAGTCCAGCAAGCAATGGAAAAAATCTGGCCTGCGCTTCAGCGTTGAAAGTGAGCCGTGGGTCGAAAGAGAAACTACCTGGAACAATTATTATCTGCGGAGCGGATTCACCTACGACGACTTCTTTCATCACCACATCATTTCGCAGTCCAGCATTTATCAATATGTAATGGGATTTCAGGGAGCGGCGCGCGATCCGCTTCAGCATTCATTGCCGTTCATATTCAGCGATCCCGAGATCGTGAAGGACGTTCTGCGTTACACGTTGAAAGAGGTTCGGCCAGACGGCTCCATCCCCTACGGGATCGTGGGCCATGGCATGCCCATGCCGACGACCTTCGACGATTCCAGCGACGTGCCTATGTGGCTGCTCTGGGTAGCCAGTGAGTACGTGTTGGCCACCCGCGACGTCTCTTTTCTGAACTCGCAAGTCGTCACGATCTACGGCGCGCGCGCTGAGGGAGAAACCGTCCGCAATCTACTGGCACGCTGTTATCGCCATCTGATCGATGACGTGAAAACCGGCCAGCATGGCCTGATGCGCATGCTTCGCGACGACTGGAATGATGCTCTGGAAAATGCCTGGGTGCCGCAGAAGTCACAGAAAGAGTGCGCGGAAAAAAGCGAAAGCGTGCTCAACTCGGCCATGGCAGCTTACGTCTTCGACTATTACGCATCGATGCTTACATACACCGGGGTCGATGCGCACTTTGCATCGGAAGTTCGCCAGAAAGCGGAAGATCACCGCGACGCCGTGCAAAAACAGTGGACCGGGAAATGGTTCCGGCGAGCCTGGCTGGGTCCAACTTTGGGTTGGTTGGGTGAAAAGGGATTATGGATCGAGCCGCAACCTTGGGCGATGATCAGTGGAGCAACCAGCGCAGACCAGACGACCGTTTTGCTGAAAGCGATCGATCAAGAGCTCCGCAAGCCTTCGCCGATTGGAGCGATCCAAATCAGCGACAGTCCTGATCGAATCACACACGGGGTTTGGCAGATTGAGCCGGGAACATCCATCGCAGGCGGAGTGTGGCCTTCGTTGAATCAGACTCTAATCTGGGCGCTGGCGCGAGTCGACGGCGCGATGGCCTGGGACGAATGGCAAAGGAACTCTTTCGCGCGCCATGCCGAGACCTATCCGAATATTTGGTACGGAACCTGGAGCGGCCCCGATGTTTTGAATTCTGCATTGAGCAAGCATCCCGGCGAGACCACCGCGGGGAACCCGTTGGGATGGACAGATTTTCCCGTGCTCAACATGCACACCCACGCTTGTCCTCTCTATTCCGCAACCAAGCTTTTGGGTCTGGAATTCACTGAGAACGGGCTGGTGCTGGCGCCGAAGTTGCCGCTCGATTCTTTTCGCTTTGAATCCCCGCTTTTGGGTGTGATCAAGACTGCAAAGGGATACGAAGGATGGTATAACCCATCCGTGCGAAATACCTGGAGCCTTCGTCTGGCGCTTTCGGAGGAAGAAGCGAAACGTTTGCAGCGGGCGGATGTTAACGGAGTGCGGGTGCGGCCTCATGTGAATCCGGGAATGATCGAGTTGCGTGGCGAAGGTGGCGCCGGGAACGCGTTTCGCTGGGCATTATCCCGCGGCTGAGTGGCGGACATGGATTTTTAAATATGCCTTTTTCAGATTTTCACGGGAACGCAGAAGTGGTTCATACCGTCCGCGAGATGCTGGCGCGCGACCGCTTTCCTCACGGCGTGATTCTCGCCGGGCCCGCGGGTTCGGGTAAATATACGCTGACCACGATGATTGCGCGGGCGATGAATTGCCTCGACCGCCCGATTGTCGACGGCCTTCCCGATTTTTGCGGCCAGTGTTCCAATTGCGTTCGCATTGGCCAACTCGAAGATCTTGCCGCACGCTGCACTGAGGCGAGCGAATCCCGCGAAGGCATGAAGGAGTCGGAGAAAAAAGAAACCCGGCTTTTCATTCAGACTCACCCCGATGTGCTGGTCATTCCGCCTGACCCGCCGCAGATGATGATCAAGGTGGACCAGGTCCGTCGCGTCATCGAATCAATTTATTTTCGTCCTTCGGAAGCCCGCGAGCGGGTTTTCATTTTCACTGACTCGGCATTTATGAAAGAAGCGGCCAACTCGCTGCTGAAAATTCTCGAAGAGCCGCCGGATTTCGCCACCATCTTCCTGCTCACTGAAAACGCGGGAGAGCTGCTTCCCACCATCCGCTCCCGCACCATGACTTTGCAGCTGCGAAATCTGTCCCTGGAAGAGATCGAAAATTATCTCGCGAGGCATCGTCCGGAGTGGAAGCCTCAACAACGATCGTTGGTCGCACGGCTTTCCGAGGGCGCGGTGGGTCGGGCGCGCAACTTTGATCTCGAAGCCTATGTCGCCGCGCGAGCCTGCGCGCTTATCATCCTGCGCACCGCATTGCAATCCAGTGATCACAGCGAACTGTTTAAGATCACGGAAACCTACCGCGCCGGCGCTGAGGGAAGAGAGAAAATCGAAATATTGCTGCGCTGCATTTATTCGCTTCTTCAGGACTTGCTCTTCCTGGAATCAAAATCTCCCGCGCTGGCCAGAAATACCGACGTGATGGGCGAATTGCAGAAGCTCTCGCAATCCGCCGATTTCGCATGGCTCTCGGCCGCCGCCGAGCGCTTGGGCGACGTCGAGCGTGGTCTGCGCCGCAATCTTCTACGCTCGCTTTCACTGGACGCATTCGAGGCCGCGCTGGAAAAGACTGATGCAGGAGTACGCTAGTGATTGCACCCGACCGAGGAGTTAAACCAGAAGGGGTGTTCGGCTGACCCGGGTAAGGATTTTCGTTCAGCTCACTCCTCTGTGGCGTTCCTCCGTGTGCCCTCTGTGCTCTCTGTGGTAAAAGCTTTTGACTTGCAATCCGAACGAAAAACATAACCACAGAGAACACAGAGTTGCAAAGAGCAAAACCACAGATTTAAATCAGCGGGTATTTGGCTTTCCTGAGAATTTTCGTTTAGCGCACTCCTCTGTGGCGTTCCTCCGTGAAACTCTGCGCTCTCTGTGGTAAAAGCTTTTGACCTTAGCAGTGAAGGCGGATGAAGCAGACGCGAAACACGATCCCATCAAACCTCTACAGCCTGCAGATCAGCAGTTCGCGCTCGTAAATCATTTCCGGCGGCAAGTGCGCGTGCAGCAGGATAAACAACTCCTCGTGTGAAATAACTTCGCGCTTCCACGCCGGACGATCAACTTTTTGCAGCTCGTCGAATTTTTCGGGCGGAAATTCCAGACCCTTCCAATCGATGTCTTCGTAAAATGGCGTCCATCCGATCGGCGTTTCTTTCGTGCGCGTGCGGCCGTGGACACGATCGACGATCCACTTTAGAACCCGGAAATTCTGCCGGAAGCCGGGCCAGAAGTATTCCCCGTTTTCGTCTTTGCGGAACCAGTTCACATGAAAGATTCGCGGCGTCACCGTGAGCGAACGCTGCATCTTGATCCAATGGCGGAAATAATCCCCCATGTGATATCCGCAGAAGGGAAGCATCGCCATGGGATCGCGCCGCACCTTGCCAACCTCGCCCGCCGCGGCTGCGGTCATCTCTGAGCCCATAGTCGCGCCGACATAAACTCCACCGCTCCAATTGACCGCCTGAGAAACCCGCGGAATGGGGTGTGCCCTTCGGCCGCCGAAAATAATTGCGCTGACAGGAAC
>JBOGLH010000154.1:0-11273 GCA_050746025.1 Terriglobales bacterium
GACCTTGAGAGAAGAACAGAGTTCCCAGGTTGGTATACGCACGATAGTTCGGTTCAATGCTCAGCGATTTTCGCAGGGATTCCTCTGCCTGTTGGGTTTTTCCCTGCAGTAGGTAAATTCCGCCCAAATTTGTGTAACCGCGAACATTTTCGGGCGCCAAGTCGATCACTCGTCGAAATTGCGCGGCGGCATCTTCATATCGCGCCCGCTTGGCATAAAAGGCGCCGAGGGCGGAGTACTCGCCCCAATAGTCTTTGCGACTGTCTATGGCCCGCTTGTATGCCGCCTCAGCTTCAGCATCTTTTCCCATTGCCTCGTAGGAACTCGCCAGGCCACGGTATGCGGCGTCGCTGGTCGAGTCAAGGGCCAGCGCTCGCTGGAATTGGCTCACCGCCTGCGGGTTCTTGCTTTGGCCCTGAGCAATCAAGCCAAGTGTGGTGTGCACGGAAGCCAGTTGCCCGTTCAGTTCTTCGGCTCGGCGGCAAGCTTCGACCGCCTTTGGAATCCAGCTCTCATCTTTTGTTTCCTGAAACAATCGCCAATATGCTTCGGCGGTTCCCGCCAGTGCCTGAGCAAACGACGCATCGAGATCAAGAGCAGAATGGAACAGCGTGACGGCAGCCTCCAGGCTGCTGACGTTCTGATATTCCTGCAGATAACCGATGCCGCGGACGTAATACTGATACGCGTCAGGGTGAGAGGTTGAATCTGCGGCCTTACTGTTTTGGTCTTTCGGCCGCAACTCTCCAGCCACCATGTTCAGCAGATTGTCCGCGACTGTGTGTTCGACCGACATCAGGTCATGAATATTGGCCTCCACGAATGCCGCATTTACGTTGCGGCGTGTTTTCGCGTCGACAAGGCTGTACATAACCTGATTTCCCGCGAAATCCCAACTGCCTTCTACAACAAGACTCACGCCAAGTTTCTGCCGCGCCGTTGCAATTGAATTTACGCTCTGGGTCCGCACCTCGCTGGCGGGGACTACTTCGACACCGTATTGTTTGCTGATCTGAGTGAGCCGCGTGGTGAGCAGATCGGTCAGCCCGCGGCAAAGGATGCGGTTCTCGGCTATTCCACCAACGGCTTCGAAAGGGAGCACTGCCACTAGTCGCGGCGCATTCAGCACCGAATATGATTCCCGCATTCTCCACCGCAATATTGCGCCCCCTAGGATCAGTGCCAGAAGGAGCAACGGGACCATGAGCCAACGTGATTTGAGAAACACGCTTGGCCGCTCAATGGGACGCTGGGTTTTTCTCGCGGACACGAGGCGCTGTAAGTCGACCCTTAACTCGCGCGCACTTTGATAACGCATGCCCGGGCTTTTGTCCATTGCCTTGCGAATGATCGCGCCCAGTTCAAATGAAATCGCTGGGTTCAAAGAGCCCAACGGGACAGGCTCGCTCTCAAGGATGGCGCGGAGTAACGACGCGACTGAATCACCGGTGTAAGGACGGATGGCTGTTGCCATCTCGTACATCACTACGCCGCAGGAATAGAGGTCAGAACGTGCATCTACACTGTGCGATCCTGATAAGTCTTCAGGAGCAACGTATGGCAGCGTTCCGGATATCCCCGTCCGGTCACTGGCGGTTGTGCTCTGCCAATCGGCAGTCAGCAGGCGCGCGAGACCAAAATCGAGCATTTTCAATTGGCCGCCGGGAGTGATCAGAATGTTGGAAGGTTTCAGGTCTCGATGAATCACGCCTTCTTTGTGGGCTGCTTCTAATGCCGACGCGAGCTGAGTTGCGTATTCGATAAGCTCCGGCTCACCCAATGGTCCTGCAGCTAGTTTGCTCGCAAGGGTGACTCCGCGAATGTACTCCATCACCAGGAAATCTTTGTCGCCGTCACTTTCAAAGCTGTAGAGGGTCTCGATGTTGGAATGGTTCAAGCGGGCAAGAGTCAGAGCTTCTTGTCGAAAACGCCGGCGCGCGGATTCGTCATGCGGGACGCTGTCCGGTAATACCTTGAGAGCGACTTCGCGCTGTAGGCACTCGTCATGTGCACGGTAAACGATTCCCATACCGCCCTGGCCAGCCCGCTCGAGAATGCGGTAATGGCCAAGGATCTCGACGAATGCTGGTTTCGCAGGCATTTTTCCCGCCTCGAGGGAAGGGGATGCTGGAATAGGGCGCGGGCAACTGGGACAACTGAGGGAATTGTTATCCCCGGACGAGGTAAAAGCAAGTCGAAATGTGACTAGTGCTGCAGGCAAGAATGCTGGAAATTGACCTTACCAACCTGTTGCCATAAGCCTTCGAGCTGCATTTAATCCGCACTTCTGATATTTATCGTACGCAGCCGCAGCACGCTCACGAATTTTGTCGTTACTCTCTCTCAATATCCAGCCATCGAGGGCGCTCTTTAGGGTGTAGGCTTCCGGGGCCATTAAATTCGTGGTCCACAACAGCGGGTATGCACCTGATGCCCGGAGCGGCTTGGCAAAATACATTTTGCTGGCGCATGCAAGTACAATCGCCTCGCGTGATGCGTCATTTTTCTTTACAGGAGTTCTTGGCAGCTGGAAATCCATTAAGCCATCATGCCTAATGTATGCCACCAAATTGGAGCCGCCAAGGACTGCTAAAACAACTTCTTTCTGGCCGTCCTTAATCTTTACTCGGTCCCGACTCAATCCGGCAGCCGCATCGAAGAAATTTGAAATTGCGGTCTGAATTTCACGCCCGCGATAGGCGTCGGCGATGAGATATACGTTGGCGCTGCGATATTTGAAAAGACAGCGATCCAATATTTCGTGCTTCGGTTTATGACCACATGACAGTAATTTCCAATCTGGGCTTCGAGAGAAAAACGTCTTTACTCCGTATGCTGAACCCCAGTAGAGGTTATGTTCGGGGTCTTCCCCGTTTCCAAGTATCCGTGCGACAGGGACAATGCCTTGGTTCGCATTGTCGGCCAAAGCTACAAACACGTGGACTGTACGCGGAGAGTCCTGTCCCAACAGCAACGAACTCAAACACTGCCAATGCGGCCAGCAATTTTGGACAACTACGTAAATTCACGCAAATGGAATATAGCTGAAAGCCGCCGGCAATCACAGCTTTCCATGAAAGACATACACCAGCTCAATCAGCAGAATCAGTACTACCATCAACTCCAGCCAGAAGGTGCGCGACTGGTGAAATTCGTCAATTAGAAAGCGATACAGATCTTCCGCGGTACGCAGCTTCTCGGTAGCCAGGCTTTTATAGTCGGGCACGCCGACTTTGTTGGCGGCCAGGCGGTAAAGACGCGCGGAGAACATGTCGCTGAGAAACTTGATCGCATTATCAGCGCGTTCAGTTAACTCGGTTACATCCAGCAAAACCGTCTGCAGACGCGACGCTTCTCGCGGCAGTCGCCACCGCCCGATGAAGTTAGAATTTCTTTCCAGCGAATCGTACACCGCTGCCAGTTCCCGAGTCAGCAAGTCATCGTAATGTCGAAATTCAAGCAGCTGCGAATTCGCATACTCGAGCAGTTGCATCGTGGTTTCCGAACCAGCCGCCGAATCGTACACGAAAGCCGCGTTCCAGCCGAGCACGGCAAGATCATTCGGGTAATAAGACATGGCTGACTGAACCACCTCGTGGCGCTCGTCATCGGAGAGGACCAAGTTCTCGCCGCGCACCACTTGGGAGATTTGCTGTCCGCAAGAACTCAGCAGTTGCGAGCCCGAGGGATTGCCGGCGATCTCCCGTAAAAAAAAAATAAAGTAGTCTTCGCTCAGCCAGCTTGCGTACGGTTTTACCAGCGCTGGCCGCGTACGCTCAACTCGCTCTTTGGCAATTTGCTCAGCCCGGGTCGGCAAGTCAGTTCCGGAAATCCAGCGCGACGAGAGCGCAATCAGGTCGGGCCAATCGCCGGCAAAAGGAAATTCGAAGAGTACGCTGACGACGCCGTAATCGTAATATTTCACCCGCACCTGGGGTTGAGAGTCGGCGGCGGTTTGAAGATTTTCGACTACCGGCGGCCTCTGGAAGAATAATTGCTCGGCGGCAGCATGCTTGAGTCCTTCACCCAGTCGGCGCGCCCCGAGAATGTTGCGCAGTTCATCCAGCTTCACTTCTTCGCATATGTCGAAGAGAAACAAACCCACTGCGGAGCCGCGAAGCGCGACATTTGGGGTTGAACTCATAAGGCACGAGTCTATCGCGCTGACTGCGAATCGGGCGACTGCATGGCATTGCGCCCTCTCCCATTAAAATCAGATGGTGCTATTAAAAATAGAAAAAATGGTGTATGGAGGGGATGGACTGGCACGTCTTTCGGCTGACGAAGAAGGCCCCGGAAAAACCGTGTTTGTGCCATTTGCGATCGATGGCGAAGAGGTGGAAGCGCAGATTGTGGAGCAGAAGCCGGGATTCGCACGAGCGCGGCTGGATCAGGTTGTGCAGTCGTCGTCCGATCGGGTTGAACCGGGATGCGATTATTTCGGAGAGTGCGGCGGTTGCCAATATCAACATGCGAAGTACGCACACCAACTTGAGATAAAGTCCGCGATTCTGATCGAGACCCTCAGGCGGACCGGCAAGATCGAATTGCCCTGCGAGTTGAAGGTGCATCCCTCGCCAGAATGGAATTATCGCAACCGCACGCGGCTCAAGCTGCAACCCACACCCCGGTTTGCGCTGGGATATTACAAATCTCGCTCCCACGACTTGTTGCCGATCGAGGAATGCCCTATCAGTTCACCGCTGATTAATCGAACCATCTCCGAAATCTGGCAAGTTGGCCGGCTGGGAAAACTTTCGACGGAAATTCGTGAACTTGAGTTATTTGCCGATGAATCCGACGATCGCCTTCTGCTGGAAGGCTATTGCGAAGGACGATCGATTCGAAACAGCGCGCAGACAATTGCGGAAATGCTGGCGCAAATCTCCTCGCACGTTAGCGGGGTTGCGGTATTCGAGCAGGCACGTCCGGAATCTGTGGCCGAGCCGAAACGCATTGCCGCCTTCGGGGAGGCTGCGCTCACGTACCGGACCAAGCTCGCTTCCTATCGAGTGAGCGCCGGGGCATTTTTCCAGGTGAACCGGTTCTTGATTGATGAACTGATCGGTCTTGTCACCGGCGAGGCTTCGGGAAAGCTGGCGCTCGACCTTTACGCTGGAGTTGGACTTTTCGCCACTGTACTGGCCCGAAGTTTTGCACAGGTAATCGCTGTCGAATCGTCACAGACTTCACTCGCCGACTTGCGGCACAATGCGCCCGCGGAGGTAAAAGCAGTTTTGGCGACCACCGAACAATATCTGGAACAAGCTTCTGGTCTACGCCCGGATCTGATCGTCGTTGACCCGCCCCGAGGCGGATTGGGTGAAGGCGTGGTTCGCAGCCTGGCGAAACTCGAAGCGCCGAATATCACTTACGTTTCTTGCGACCCTTCTACGCTCGCTCGCGATCTGCGATTGATGACCAGCTTGGGGTACCGGATCACAAACGCCCACTTGATCGATCTATTTCCCCAGACCTTCCACATCGAGAGCGTGTTCCTTCTAGCTCGCTAAAACCGCCGCTAAAGCTTGCCATACGCAAATAGCGCAGCCCCGTTTGGCTCGGCAAAAATTTATGCCCCTATGCGTCCGGTCCGGACTGCGAGCCCAAGATCGCGAAGTGGTGAGCAACTTTCTGCGCGCCAGCCACTCTTCTGGGCTGCGTTTTGTTTTGCTGTTGGCATTGTGTTCGGCAGCTACGCATGGCGACCGCCGAGTTGGTGGATGATTGCGGGGATTGTCTTTGTTGCATCGGCGCTCTGCATTGTAAGAAAAAGAACCTTGTCGCCGAAGATTCTGGCTTTTGCAGCACTGATTCCGCTGGGCGCGCTATCCATTCAGATGCGCAGAAGCTCTGCATCGGAACAACCACTTTGGTTTGGTGAAGGCGAGGTGCAAGTCACGGCGCGCGTTATTACCGAAGGCGAAATTCAATCCGAAGCCGGCGGTTCTTCCCGGCAACGCATTGATATTAAGACTGAGACGATTGATTCCGGCTCTCAAACCAAGCAAATTAAAGAAGGAATCAGGCTGAGCATTTACCAGAATGATCGAGAAAGTTCTCGCGGTCAGATGCGCCTGTTTTCGTACGGCCAACGTATTCGATTTCGGGCCACCCTCGTACCGCCGCGCAATTACCGTAACCCCGGCGCCTTCGACTATGCCGGATACCTCCGCGATAGGGGCATCATAGGGACAGCCTCGGTAAAGTACTCCGTGGTTGAAACTCTCGCGGGATTTACTGGCAATGGCATCGAGGGGTGGCGTAGTCGCATACACCGCAGCATCATCGGGAAAATTCACGCTCTCTGGCCTGAGTGGACTGCGGGTCTGATGGACGCCATTGTGCTTGGCGAAGAAACTTTCATTGAACGTCCCACCCGCGTGGACTTTCAGCGATCCGGAACCTACCACGTCCTGGTTGTGTCCGGAATGAACGTGAGTATTCTGGCCATGTTCGCGTTGTGGAGCTTGCGACGCATTGGCCTGGGGCAAATCACAGCCAGCGCTTGCGCAATCGCCTTGATTCTCGCTTATGCCGTCCTTACGAAGGAAGGCTCACCGGTGTGGCGGGCGGCATTGATGTTCGCCGCGTATTTGTGTGCACGCTTGCTTTATCGCGATCGCGCCATGCTGAATGCGCTAGGCGCGGCTGCGCTCATATTGTTGATTGCTGATCCACGTGTGCTGCTGGGCGCAAGCTTCCAGATGACATTTCTATGCGTCGCGCTGGTAGCAGGTATTGGAGTTCCGGTCCTGGAACGCACGATTCAGCCTTACTCTCGCGGATTACGAAACCTGAATGCGCTTGCCTGGGATCGCGCTCTACCGCCGAAGATCGCGCAGTTCCGACTCGATCTCCGGTTGTTATTAAGTCGGATTGAGATGATTGCGCCCGGTCGTTTGCCCCGGGTCGCCATTCTCGGCACTTTTCGATTCCTCTTCGGGTTCCTCGAATTAACCGTGATGTCGGCGATTCTGCAAATCGGGCTCGCGTTGCCGATGGCATATTACTTCCATCGCGCAACGTCAATCGCAATGCCGGCTAATTTGTTCGTCATCCCGTTTCTGCAGTTGTTGATGCCGGCAGCGGTGTGCGCAATCTGCATGAGCGACATCTCGATGACGATCGCGAAAGTTCCAGCGGCAGTTGCCGGATTCGCGCTGCAAGGAATTTCGGGAACGGTGAAATGGCTTGGCGGGATGCGGCTCGCCGACATTCGTGTACCAACACCTAGCGTGAGTGCCATTGTTTTCTCCGGAGTAGCAATTCTCATCTGCGCCATCTTGGCTCGCCGGAAAGCCGCGCTCCTGCTATCTGGGATGGCGCTGCTCGCTGCCAGTGCCTTATGGATTTGGCTAATCCCGCCGCATCAGGATATTCATCCCAACGTTTTGGAGATGACCGCAATCGATGTCGGCCAGGGTGACTCGATATTGCTGGTCACGCCGCAAGGCCGCAAGTTGCTGGTCGATGCTGGTGGCCTTCCCTTCTGGGTCCACTCACAGATGGATATCGGCGAAGACGTTGTGTCGCCTTATTTGTGGTCGCGCGGAATTTCGCAGATTGAAGTCATCGTGCTCACGCATGCCCATGCCGATCATATGGGTGGAATGTTTGCAGTCATGGAGAATTTTCGACCGCGCGAGTTATGGCTGCCGGAAGGTATTCCGGACTCAGAAATTCAGAAACTTCTGGATGAGGCGCATTCGTACGACGTCACAATCATTTACCGCAAAGCGGGCGATATTTTTTCTTATGGGGGAACGACGATTCGGGTGCTCGCGCCGGCGGTGTCTGCAACCCCTAACTCCGGCAGCCATCGCAATGACGAGTCTCTGGTGATGAGAGTGGCTTACGGCAAGACGTCAGCCCTGCTGGAGGCCGACGCAGAAAAGCCGACCGAGAAATTTATCGCCGCCGAAGATCCGTCAGCGGATGTATTGAAAGTGGCTCACCACGGCAGCGCAAGCTCAACCAGTGAAGCATTGCTTGCTATTGTGCGACCCAGGTTCGCGGTGATCTCGGTGGGAACACGCAACGTGTACCACCATCCCCGGCCCCAGGTACTCCAGCGCCTGCAGAACGCGCACGTGGCCACCTATCGCACTGACATGAACGGCGCCACCAATTTCTTTCTCGATGGAGCGACGGTGACCTCGCAGGTTGCAACTAGTCGCTGAGTTCCCCGTCAGTTCCTGTGGCGGGTGCGTTGGCTTCTTCCTCCACCTGCTCGGCCGGAGTGCGCCGATATTCTTCGATCAACTGCAATGCCCGGGGCGCATCTTCCTGGCGCACCAGAATCACAGTGCCGCCGATGGGTAATACGTCTTGCGGCGCGTCGAGAGCCGTGATTTCGCAATCTATGCCTTGCGACTCCAGCAGGCCGCTCACCACCAAGGCTTCGGATTCTTGTTCCGCATCGAACACGCGTACAAGGTTTTCATTAGGATCGGGCAGGGGATTTGGATTTGCCGCCATGTGTATTCCTCCTGAACGATTATAGATGCGGAATCCACGTGCGCCAGCTCTTTGGCGCAGATGTGGGTCTGAACCTTAGTAGTGACCGAAGTGTGTTGATTCACGGCGTGATTCCTGAGCACAATAGGCGCAACGTGGGTTTCGGGCGGCACATCTAACTGGTAAGCGGAATCGATGCATCCCGTGCGGAAAGAGGGCCCTTGGAAGAAGCGCATGCCAATGAAGTGCAACAGGAAGCGCGCAAGATCCGCCGCCTGCAGATGATGATCAGCATGGTGATGTCGGTGATCAGCCAGGACCCGAATCTGACGATTGAAGAAGCTTCAGAACTGGCGGCCGGAGCCAAACGCGCCGCCCTGGCCATGTTCCCCGATAAAGAGTTCGCCTACGACATCCTCTACAAGCCGCGACTGCAAAGGCTGATGCGGGAAAGGTTTCACCTGCAATAACGTCCTTCCCATTCTGTTTCTTGGATCAACAAAGCATTGACTTCAAGACGAAGTTCTACGAACCTTGTCCAATGCTTCGTTCTAAATGTGTAACCCAGGGTAGTAAGTCGTGAGGTTTTGCAGGCTTACTTTCGCTGTAGGATTAGGTGCAGTCGTTCTTCTTGTCACGAGTTGCGGTTCAAGCTCATATTCAAATCCCATTCCTAATAATCCGTTCGCTTCTTACCCGCCAGCCAACGTACCCCTCGTGCAGTTGAGTTCTGATCCTTTTACCAATCTCAGCAGTCAGCACGCCACGGAAGTCGAGCCCGCGAGCTTTTCATTCGGTCCCACGATCATCGCCAGTTTTCAGGTCGCGCGAACTTCCGGCGGTGGCGGGGCCGACATTGGATATGCGATCTCGAATGACAGCGGCCTTACCTGGCAAAATGGCCTTTTGCCGGGAATTACAACATTTCAAGGCGGGGGCGCGAACTCTGCTGTCAGCGACACGTCGGTGATTTACGACGCCAAGCACGGCGTCTGGATGATCTCGTCGCTGCCCATCTCGCCTACCAACATTCAAGTCGCGGTAAGCCGTTCGAGCGACGGCGGCGTCAGCTGGGGCAATCCGGTGATTATCGCCCAAGGCGCTGACCTCGATAAAGATTGGATCACTTGCGACAACACTTCGACCAGCGCGCATTACGGCAACTGTTACGCGGAGTGGGACGATAACGGCAACTCAAATCTGATCTACATGAGCACATCGTCGGATGGTGGCGTGACCTGGTCGAGCGGCTTCGCGGTATCGGCAGCGCACGGGCTCGGCGGACAGCCTCTCGTGCAGCCCGGCGGCGCGGTGATTGTTCCCTTCCTGGCGAACGCCGGCATAATCCAATCTTTTTCTTCGACTGACGGCGGCGCGAGTTGGGGCAGTGTCGTGCAGGTCGCTGCGGTCACCGATCACGCGGTTGCCGGCGGCTTGCGCAGTGGCGCATTGCCGTCCGCACAGGAAGACGCGGCAGGGAATGTTTATGTGATCTGGCAGGACTGCCGCTTTCGGGCGAGTTGCGCGTCGAACGATCTGGTGATGAGTACCTCGTCCGACGGCGCAAATTGGACGCAGCCAGCGCGCATACCGATCGATGCCGTCAGCAGCACGGCTGATCATTTCATTCCTGGCATTGGCATCGATCCCGCAACCGCCGGAAGCACGGCGCACTTGGGGCTTATTTACTATTATTATCCGCAGTCGAATTGTGCGGCCGCGACCTGCGCACTTTACGCGGGATTCATTTCGTCAGCCGATGGCGGCGGCACCTGGAGCGCGGCGACCCCGGTAGCTGGGCCGATGGCGCTCAGCTGGCTTCCATCAACCGATTCCGGCCAGATGGTTGCCGACTACATTGCAACCTCTTTCGCAGGCGGAAACGCGTACGGTTTCTTTGCCGTCGCCAAAGCAAAGTCTGGGTCGACGTTCAATCAAGCGATCTACACCACGCAGGCTGGATTTAACGTGGCCGCAGCTGAAGCAAAGAACAGCTCGTGGGGAGACCGGCCGGTGGAGAATGCGGTCAACCACGCTGTTGCGCGCAGGAGTATTTCGCGAAAAACCATACGGCGGTGAGGATCACAGCGGCATATTCCCATGCTTCTTGGGTGGGTTTTTGTCGCGCTTGGTTTCGAGCATTTCGAGTGAGTGGATCAGCTTCTTGCGGGTGTCGCGCGGTTGGATGACGGCGTCTACGTATCCGCGTTCGGCGGCGACGTAGGGATTGGCAAAGCGCTCGCTGAACTCTTCGATTTTTTGTTTACGCAACTCGTCGCGATTAGAGGCACGTTCCAGTTCGCGGCGGTAAACAATGTCCACCGCGCCTTCCGGACCCATGACGGCAATCTCCGCGGTCGGCCAGGCATAGTTGACATCCGTGCGAATGTGCTTGGATGCCATGACGCAATAGGCGCCGCCGTATGCCTTGCGCGTAATCACGGTGAGCTTGGGAACGGTGGCTTCGGCGAAGGCGAACAGCAGCTTGGCGCCATGCCGAATGATGCCGCCGTATTCCTGAGTGGTGCCGGGCAGAAATCCAGGAACGTCTTCGAAGGTAATCAGCGGGATGTTGAAGCAGTCACAGAAGCGCACAAAGCGGGCTCCTTTGACTGATGCATTGATGTCGAGCGTCCCTGCCAGAAAAGCCGGCTGGTTGGCGACGATCCCCACCGAGCGGCCATTCATGCGGGCAAACCCCACGACGATGTTCTTTGCAAAATGCTCGTGCACTTCGAAGAAATATCCGTCGTCGATCACAGCGCGGATCACATCCTTCGCGTCATAAGGCAAATTCGATTGCGCGGGAACGA
>JBOGLH010000155.1:0-3413 GCA_050746025.1 Terriglobales bacterium
GGACATCGACGCGCGGGCGATGCACACGGTCCCATCCTCGAGCGGCTGGCGCATCACTTCGAGCACGTTGCGGGGAAATTCGGGGAGTTCGTCCAGGAAGAGTACGCCGTTGTGTGAAAGTGACACCTCGCCAGGACGTGGAATGACGCCACCTCCGATCAGCCCGGCGTCAGAAATGGTGTGGTGCGGATTTCGAAATGGACGCACCCCGACTAGTCCAGCTCCGTGATCGAGCACGCCGGCCACGCTGTGGATCTTGGTAGTCTCCAGCGCTTCTTCAAAAGTGAACGGCGGCAGGATGGTCGGAATGCGCTTGGCCAGCATGGTCTTGCCTGATCCCGGCGGGCCAATCATCAGAATGTTGTGACCTCCCGCACACGCGACCTCGAGAGCACGCTTGGCAGTTTGCTGTCCGCGAACATCTTTAAAATCGACGGGAAAATGCTGAGCTTCGTTCAGCAAGGCTTCCTGATCGACCGCGACCGGCGCAATTCCGTTGCCGGTGTTCACAAAGTGGATAACATCCAGCAGGGACTTTACCGGGTAAACAGTTACGCCACTCACCATGGCTGCTTCCCGGGCATTGAGTTCGGGAACGACAATGCGCCCGATTTTGCGGCCACGGGCTTCTATGGCAATGGGCAACGCGCCGCGAACGGCACGAATTCCGCCATCGAGTGAAAGCTCCCCCACAAAAAGGCAATCCGAAATTTCTTTTTTGTTCAAGCCGCCGTAGGCGCCGAGAATGCCGAGGGCCATCGGTAAGTCGAAGCCTGATCCTTCTTTCTTTATATCTGCAGGAGCGAGGTTGATCACGATGTGGGTCGGCGGAATGTCATATCCGCAATTCTTGAGCGCAGCCCTGACCCGGTCCCGGCTCTCGCGCACCGCGGCATCAGGCAGGCCGACGGTATGGAAATGGTCTTCGTCGCACTTGATGCCGGAGACATCCACCTCCACTTCAATAATGCTGGCGTCAATACCGTACACCGCGGCGCTGAGAGCTTTATAGAGCATGCCGGACGGACTACCGGGGGAGGGCAATCCAGCTTTACCGTAGTTGATTGCCAAGGTTTTTTATGTGACGGATGTCACAGATTTGAGAGATGGATGGGCCTGCAGCTGAGGAAAATTCGGACCGACACTCGAATCACGTGGGGACAGCCGCCCTCGGCTGTCCTGGCAGCTGATTACGAGCTTATGTTCAGGGCGCGCTTAATCGTTCCCCGCTCGGCCTGAATTTTCTGCTGCAGAAGAGTGATGGAATAAATCAACTGCTCGGGGCGCGGCGGGCAGCCAGGCACGTAAATATCAACCGGTATGACCTGATTGACGCTCTGCACCAGCGCGTAATTGTTGAACACGCCTCCCGATGTCGCACACGCCCCCATGGAGATCACCCATTTGGGTTCGGGCATCTGCTCCCAGAGCTGTCGGATCACCGGGGCCATTTTATTGGAGACACGGCCGGCAATGATCATCAGATCAGACTGGCGAGGCGAAGGACGAAAAACCTCAGCGCCGAAACGCGCAATATCGAAACGCGATGCGCCCATGGACATCATCTCAATGGCACAGCAGGCGAGTCCGAAGGTCATCGGCCAGATGGAATTCTTGCGCATCCAGTTGACGACGTTATCGACGGTGGTAAGCACAACGCCTTCCGGAGTCGGATTTCCGTAGGTGAGCTCTTTAACTACACGCTTGCCGTCTTCGATTTCTACGTAAGGGCCAAAGTCGAGTCCGTTTGCCATCGATTATTATTTTAAACCACAAAGGCGGGTTGCAAGGCTCAAGGTTTCGAGGTTTTCAAGGTTTCGAGGTTTCCAAGGTTTCAAGATTGCAAGGTGTCGTAGTCAAGATGACCTTCAACGTTGAAACTTTGAAACCTTCGAAACCTTGAAACCTCTGCTCTCTTACAAAATCCATGTCACCAAAGCGCTGCCGAGCGCATCTGATGGGCGGAGGCGAATCCAAAATGGGAAAGCTAGCAATTTGGGCACAACTTGAAGCCAAACCGGGCAAAGAGAAAGAAGTGGAAGAGTTTCTGAAGTCGGCTCAGCCGTTGGCAGAGCGCGAGACGGGAACCCTGAGCTGGTATGCAATCAAGATGGGCCCGGGGAAGTACGGCATCTTCGACACCTTTGCCGATGAAGCCGGCCGAAACGCTCACCTAAACGGAGAAATCGCGAAAGCGCTCTTCTCCAAAGCCAAAGATCTGTTTGCCAAACCACCTGAGGTTGCCAAGCCCGAAATCCTCGCGTCAAAGCGGGCAGCATAAGAAAGGTTTCAAGGTTTCAAGGTTTCAAGGTTTCAAGGTTTCAAGGTTTCAAGGTTCACGTTTTGACGTTGGAAACTTCGAAACCTTCGAAACTTTGAAACCTTTTCACCGTAAAACTGGAGCCTTCTAAACCTTTTCACGGCACCAGCACAATCTTGCCGAACATCTGACTCTTCTCCATATACTCGTGGGCGGCACGTGCTTCCTTCAGGGGAAACGTACGATCCACAACCGGTTTCAAACGTCCGCTGAAAACGTGTTTGAGAACTTCGTGGAGTTCGCCCATCGTTCCCATGTAAGAACCAAGAACCGATAACTGGCGGGAATAAACAAAACGAAGATCGATACTGACCTGCGGGCCGGTGGTCGCGCCGCACGTTACCAGAGTGCCGGCGGGCTTCAGCGAACGCAGGCTCTCGTCCCATGTGGCGGGGCCGACGTGCTCGAGCACAATGTCAACGCCCTGCTTACTTGTGATCTTGCGGACTTCCTCGGAAATTTTCTGCTTGTAGTGATTGATCACGTGATCGGCGCCAAGCTCGCGCGCCTTGGCAATTTTGTGGTCATCTCCGGCGGTGGCAATGACCTGGCAATTAAAAAATTTCGCCACCTGAATTCCGGCGATGCCGACGCCGGAGTTTGCTCCAAGAACAAGCACAGTTTGACCAGGACGAATTCCCGCGCGGCCAACCAGCATGTGCCATGCGGTCAGAAACACCAGCGGCACACTGGCGGCTTGATTGAAGTCCAGAGAATCAGGAATCGGAATAACATTTACCGCGGGGACAGCGATCAGCTCGCAGTTGCTGCCATCGACGGCATTGCCAAGTACGCTGAATTCAGGGCACTCGTTTTGCAATCCCGCCACGCACTTCGCACAGTGATTGCAAAAGTGCATGGGCGCGAGTAGCACGCGCTGTCCGACTTTGAAGCCAGTTACATACTCGCCGACTTCGACGATTTCGCCGGCGACATCGCTGCCGAGAATGTGCGGCAACTTTACGCCGGGCAGCCCTTTGCGCACCCAGATGTCGAGGTGGTTCATGGCGCAGGCTTTCACGCGCACCAGAACCTGATCTTTGCGCGGCTCTGGATCAGGAACGTCTTCGTAGCGGAGCACTTCGGGCCCGCC
>JBOGLH010000156.1:0-5996 GCA_050746025.1 Terriglobales bacterium
GGTCGAATCAGATCATGGGCGAATTGTTGACGCAGGGGAATCCGCTGCGGCAGCCGGCTTCGAAGGATGACAAATTGAGTTGCTAAGGCATGGCTGGCGGGCTGCCCGGGCTTGCTTGCATCACCAAAGAGATCGGCAGTCCACCCATCTACTCAATTGTCCTATCCCGCCCCGAACGGATCTCACCTACAGCGCTCAGTCCGCCGCGAACACCAGGAAATAGTCCATCCCATCTTTCTTGTAATCTTCCTGCTGGATCACTTTGTAGCCCGCTCCTTTCATTTCGCGAATGACTATATCGCGGGTGATTCCATGATTAGCGCCATCGCCATTGCGCTCGATCACGCCGATCTTAGCGCCTCTGGCGAGCGAGTGGCGCAAGTTGCGGAACAGGACGACCGGTTGCGCGATCTCGTGGTAAGTCTTGAGCAGCAACACGGCGTCAACGGGAGCGGGCAGAAGCGGATTGTCCGGCTTGCGCAGAACGGTTTTGACGTTGTGCAGGTCTTCTTTCTTGAGGCGCGCGTCGATGTAGTGAATGGCCTCGGGATTGATGTCCTCGGCGTAAACCGTGCCTTGGTCGCCGACTCTTCGCGCCGCCAGCAACGTAAAAAATCCTGAGCCCGCGCCGATATCGGCGACACGCTTGCCGGGGACGATGCCGAGGGTATCCATAACGCGGTTGATTTGCAGCCGCTCCGCTCGGCCTGCGTTGTCGAATCTGGAGAGATCGCCGGTGTAAGGAGTGCTGGTTGGGCGGGGGGCGGGGGTCGGGGCTGGCGCTTGAGCATGGGTGATCGAAGATGACGCGCAAAGAATGCCGATGAAAATTAGGAGGGCAAGTTTTCTAGAGTGCAGCATCCAAACAACTCCTGACAGGAATCGATAAGTTCCGAAAACAATATCTTATGGACGGGCGAGGACGCCCGTCGCCCTACGACCATTCATTTATGAATGACGCTGGCCATGGGAATTGAGTTACTGCAACGGTTTGCCGATTTCCCAGTGATGGCCGAAGGGATCGACCAGGCGGCCGACGCGCCATCCATAATCCTGGTCTGCAACGGGCCAAATCTGGCTGGCCCCGGCTTTGAGGGCACGGGCAAAGATTGCATCGGGATCGTCGACCACCATGACCATGCGAACCGTGCAGCCGCTGCGGAATTCGGAAGCAAGCGACTCAGGGCTGAAATTTTTGTTTTCGGGAGATTCGTCAGCCAGCCAGAAGGCGGCTTCTCCGACGGCGAGTTGCGCGACCACGTCGCCGTTATCGCCGTCAAGGCGGAAAAGTTCTCGCGCACCGAAGGCCTGCTTATAAAATTCGACCGCCTTAGCGCCGCGGCGGACCGAGAGCATCGGGGAGATGGAAGTCTTGGGCATCGGGTTCTCTCCTGGGAAAGAACATTGTGTCACAGGCATCGCAAAGAGCGCGAAGAATAGGGCACCCACTTTGGCAGTCATGCATGCGGGATCAAAAGCCGGGGTCACCCACCGTTTTGCAAACGGGGAGCGCCGAATAGCGGGCACATCCCATCTGGCGGTATATTTTTGGAATAGCGTTTTTCACCAGGAACGCTCAGCGCAGTACCCCAATTCATACATACATTCAGGAGATGAAAATGGCAGTCTCTACTTCGCTTGCAGAACGTCAACCCCAGCAGATGGCAAGGCATGCGCCCGATCCTTCGCAACAACTACTTCAGATGGCGACCGCGTACGTTCCGTCCGCCGCGTTGTGGGTTACGGCCGAACTTAAAATTGCTGATTTGATCGGCAGCGGATCGAAGCCCGTCGCTGAACTCGCCAGGCAGACCAAAACCAACGAAGACGCGCTCTTCCGGACCTTGCGGCTGCTGGCCATGACCGGCATATTCACCGAGACCGAGCCGCGGCATTTTGCGCTGACGCCGCCGGCGGAGTTGTTGCGCTCCGACCATCCGCGATCGATGCGCGATACCGTGGTGTGGCTTGATGATCCGTTCCATTTCAACATTGCCGCGCAGTTGCTCCATTCGGTTCGCACCGGAGAGCCAACGATTGAGCACGTCACAGGAAAGTCGGCATTCGAATATTTTCCGACCGACGCCGTGGAGTTCGAGCGCTTCCATCTGGCGATGACCAACCTGAGCGCGATGGCGGTCGGCGCAGCGCTCGAAGCGTACGATTTTTCGCCGTATAAAACGATTGTGGATATTGGCGGCGGTCACGGATTCGCCATCTGCTCGATTTTGAAGAAGTATCCGCAGATGCAGGGCGTGCTGTTTGATTTGAAAGACATTGTTCCGGGCGCGGAAAAGCGCGTTCGTGATTTCGGGCTGGAGAGCCGCTGCCGAACCGAGCACGGTGATTTCTTCAAAGCGGTACCGGAAGGCGGCGATGTTTATTTCATGAAGCACATCCTTCATGATTGGACAGACGAGCAGGCGACGACCATTCTGCGAAATTGCCGTCGCGCGATCGAAGCAAATCCGGAAAGCAAGCAGAGAGCGAAAATCGTTTTGCTGGAATTCGTTGTGCCGCCCGGAAACGAGCCGCATCCATCGAAGGTCATCGATATCGAGATGCTATTTTTTCCGGGTGGGCGGGAGCGCATGGAGCAGGAATGGCGCGAGCTGTTCGCGGCAGCCGGCTTCCGATTGACTCGCATTGTTCCCACGAAATCGCCCTTCAGCGTGATCGAAGCCGAGGTGGCATAGTCGACCGGCGACGGCTGGTTGTTCCGTGCTCATTCGCTTACAGTTTCATACTGAGGCTGCCCACCCTTTGCGGTTTTCCGAAGGGTGGGCATGTCCGGAATCGGAGATCTCACGCATCGGAGGGGTGGAAGAATTTTTACACAAGGACTTCGGGATCTAAAATCAACCGGAAAACAGCGGAGCTATCGATTAGGATAAGTACAAGAATTGACCGAGAGGAATCAAAACGAGGGCGAGCGCGAGATCGATCAATTCATTCTCGATGAGATCGACAGTGTTCCTCAGCTCGAGGCACTGCTTTTGCTATGGAACAGCCGTCCGGTTATATGGACGCCGGAAGAGCTGGCCCGGCGTTTGTACGTTAGCACAGAGCTTTCGCAGAGCCTGCTGCAGGAGCTGGTTCGGAAACGGCTGATTACCAGGAACCAGGGTTCGGTCGAGGGATACCGGTATGAATCGGTCACTGAAGAAACAGACGGGCTGATCGGGGGGCTGGATAATCTCTACCGGAGAGAGGTGGTGCGTGTATCAACCGTGATCCACGCGAAACCCTCCTCCGCAGTGCGTGACTTCGCGCGAGCATTTAGATTTACCAAGGAAAGAGAGTGAAATGGCGACGATTGTGTATCTGCTGGGCGCGGTAGTCAGCCTGGTTTGCGCAGTGTTGCTGTTGCGCGGTTACGCCCGCGGAAAGAAGCAGCTTCTGCTATGGAGCGGTCTCTGTTTCCTGGGTTTGGCGGTATCTAATTCCCTGGTCTTTCTCGACCTGGTGGTATTTACAAACTTAGACCTTTATCCATTACGCTTGGCAACTACGACGTTGGCAATGGCCCTATTACTCTATGGTTTGATTTGGGAAAGTAACTGAACCGTGATTAAAGAATTTCTTCTTGGAGTAATCGCCGCACTCTCGTTCACCGCCGGTCTTTTTTTCGTTAGGTTCTGGCGTGAAACCCGCGATTCCTTTTTTTGGGCATTTGCTCTGTTCTTTATGGTTGAGGGGGTAAACCGGGTCGCCCTCCTTTTTATGTCCAGGCCAAACGAAGGCAGCCCGTGGATTTATGTCGTGCGGTTGGCCACCCTGTTGATAATTCTGGCCGCCATTCTTCACAAAAACTACGGCCCCAGAAGCTGAGCCGGACGCACTGGAATGTGGGGAGACGGGGGTCCTCGCCGTCCAGTTTCCTGCGATGTTTTCGATTCGGCAAGGCTCAGTCAGAAAAAGTGATGCCACCGCGAGTCCAAAAAGTCTGACTGTGTGGGGACAGCCGCCCTCGGCTGTCCAGCGGAGCACAGGGCTAGTACAATTACCGTTTCCAAATAAAAGCTGGTCCTACAGATGAAGGAGCCGAACGCGTGATCGTAGGAGTGCCGAAGGAAATTTATCCGGGAGAGCGGCGGGTGGCATTGACCCCCGTGGTCGTGCCGATGCTCGCCAAGGCCGGGCTGGAAGTGGCGATTGAAGCAGGGGCGGGCGTGGCGGCGGGATATCCGGATGCGCAGTATCAGGAGAAAGGCGCGAAGGTATTGCCGGACCGCGCGGCGGTATTTGCGCAGGCAGACATCATTGTGCAGGTGCTCGGGCACGGCGCGAATGACAGAAACGGCGAAAGCGATCTGGCATTAATGCGCCGAGGACAGGCGCTGGTAGGATTCCTGCGGCCGTTGGGGACTCCGACAAAAGATGGAGCAACCGATGCACGCCGAGTCCAAGAAATCGCGCAGACCGGCGTGACATCATTCGCGGTGGAGTTGATGCCGCGCACCACGCGCGCGCAGAGCATGGACGCATTGTCGTCCATGGCGTCGATTGCCGGATACAAAGCCGTATTGGAGGTAGCGAACGCGCTGCCTAGAATATTCCCAATGATGACAACTGCGGCGGGGACGATTACGCCGTCGCGAGTGTTGATTATTGGCGTGGGCGTGGCGGGGTTGCAGGCGATTGCCACGGCACGGCGGCTGGGAGCAGTTGTATCGGCTTACGATGTAAGGCCGGCGGCGAAGGAGCAGGTGCAAAGTTTAGGGGCGCGATTCGTGGAACTGCCGCTCGAAACGCAGGATGCGCAGGATGCGCGCGGGTACGCGAAGGCGCAGGATGAAGCTTTTTATGCCAAGCAGCGCGAGTTGCTGGGGCGGACAGTCGCGGAGAACGATGCGGTGATCACGACCGCCGTGGTGCCGGGGAAAAAAGCGCCGGTGCTGGTCACGGCGGAGATGGTGAAGGGCATGGTTCCGGGGTCGGTGATTCTGGATCTGGCGGCGGAGCGCGGCGGGAATTGCGAAGTGACGCGCGCGGGAGAAACCGTCGTGATAAACGGAGTGACGGTGATTGGACCCATTAATCTGGCGAGTGAGGTGCCGCATCACGCCAGCCAGATGTATGCGCGGAATTTGACGGCATTTCTGACGAACCTGATGAGGGATGGGAAGATGCGCGCGGCGGAGAGCGATGACATTATTCGCGATACGCTCGTGACACAGGGCGGGGAAGTAGTGAATGCGCGAGTGAGGGAATTGTTGGGGATGCCGGGGTTGGTGGCTAGTCAATGATTGTGAGCTGTGAGCGACGAGCAGTGAGCGACGAGCTGTGAGCAAGCAGGAGTTTGCTCACAGCTCGCCGCTCGAAGCTAAATGGGGCGGTAGCTCAGCTGGGAGAGCGCCTAGTTTGCAACCAGGACGGGTAATCGAAGTTTTTGCAGGGAGGAATAATGCCGGCGGATTTTATTTCGAATCTTTATGTTTTTATTCTGGCGGGATTTGTGGGGTTCGAGCTTATCAAGCGGGTCTCGCCGCTGCTGCATACGCCACTGATGTCGCTGACCAATGCGTTGGATGCGATTGTGGTGGTGGCGGCGATCATCATCACTGGACGTCATGAAACTAAATTGACGGTGGTGCTGGGAACCATTGCCGTGGTCGCGTCATTCAGCAATATGGTCGGCGGATTCTTTATTACCGACCGCATGCTGCGCATGTTCAAGTCCGGCAAGCCAAAACAATCATGAACACGGTCGCCCTGCAGCAGTATCTCGATTTCACTTACATTGCCGCGGTCGTTCTATTCATTCTGGCGATCAAATGGCTGAGTTCGCCAGTGAGTGCGCGGCGCGGCGTTCTGGCGGGTGAAATCGCGTCGGCGATGGCGATTGCGGCCACGCTCTTCAACCCTGAACTGGTCCAGTACAAGTGGATTGTGATCGGGCTGATTCTCGGCGCGGGGGTCGGCATTCCGCTTGGCATGGTGAAGATGACCGCGGTGCCGCAGCGGACGGCGTTGAGCCACGCATTCGGCGCGCT
>JBOGLH010000157.1:0-24612 GCA_050746025.1 Terriglobales bacterium
AGCCTTGGTTGGCACTGGTACTTGTTTTTCAACTAGAGCGAAATGGCGCGCTCTTCCGAGTGCACGGATTAGTACGCTTACAAAGAGCTTGACACCGCCGACATTGTCAGAGAGGCGATTTATCGCCTACTGACCGGCCCTCTCCGATCTGACCGGGCGTTCGGCTATTCTTGTCTGACGGAGGCACACGGTGGGAGCAGAAAACGAAGACAATCTTGTAGATGCATTCGTTGCACATCTGAATGCAGCAGGATTCGAGCCGAAGTTCCAGAACGAAGTTCCAGAGGAGTTGCGTACATCAGCCGCAGACTACGACACATTCAATTGGAAAATTCGTGCCGCTCCGTTTAATGCTTGGGTCGAGGAACTGGATGAAAAACTTCCTGAGCGCTTGCCGAAAGTTTTTACAGCCCTGATTCAGCGGTACCGCTTTTGTAATTTCGAGGTTGGCCCTCTAATGTTGTTTGCGAATAGTGGC
Organism: Terriglobales bacterium; assembly: GCA_050746025.1. Taxonomy (GTDB): domain Bacteria; phylum Acidobacteriota; class Terriglobia; order Terriglobales; family Acidobacteriaceae; genus Gp1-AA145. The sequence continues at coordinate 479 of JBOGLH010000157.1, forward strand.
CATCAGCTTTTTTACGAATTGTCAGACAGAACTTTCAAAGACAAGGGAATGTTCCCCACGCTGCACAAGAATGGCTTTCTTCAATTCGGTCTGCCACATGAAGGCAACTATGATCCGGTGTGTTTCGATATGAAGCGTCGCAACCGCGCCGATGCTCCTATTGTTCAACTGGATCACGAAGAGATTTTGCAGTGGAGCCGTATCCGCGTTGTTCAAGAAATTGCGCCATCATTCGCTCAATTCATGCAGCGTGCGATGACCGAGCGATTTCCTGTAGCCTAACTGTCGATAACAGGCGTTATCACTCATTGACCCGTTGTGCTTGAGCCTAAATCCGAAATCTCAAATCTGAACTCTCAAATCTGTTTCTTCACAATCCAAACAACTCTCTCAGTCTTTTGGTTTGTGCGCGACTCACTGGGATTTCGGTTTGCTTCTTGTCATCCATGCGCAACTGATAGGAGCTTTTGAACCATGGGACAACTTCCTTGATCCGGTTAATGTTCACCAGGTAAGAGCGGTGGGCGCGCCAGAACAAATCCGGATCAAGGCTATCGAGCAGTTCTTCCAGGGTGCGGCAGTTCGATTGTCCTTCCATCCCATTCACGCCGCTGGTAACCACAGAGATAATTCCATCCTCAATGGAGGCGAAACAGATATCTTTTTGATTGACCAGGAAGAGCCGGCCGACCGCCTTCAAAAGAATTTTGGAAGTTTGCGGTTTCTGCGATTCCAGCATGCGAACCAGCGCGTCCAGCTTGTCTGCCGGGCCATTGCCCGCCGCCATAGAGCGGGCCCGCTCCACCGACTGCGCCACGCGCTTGCGATCGAAGGGTTTCAGCAGGTAGTCGACCGCGTTTACTTCGAAAGCGCGTACCGCGTACTGATCAAACGCAGTGGAGAAGACAATCTTGGGTAAAGTGATTTTCTTGTCGAGAAGTTTCTTGATTACGCCGAAGCCGTCAAGGCCGGGCATCTGTACATCGAGGAAAACCAGATCAGGGTTATGCTCGCGAATGAGGGTTACGGCTTCCAGGCCATTCTTGCCTTGCGCCACAACTTCAACATCGCCGATGTTTTTCAGCAGATAGGCGAGCTCATCGCGCGCAAGCTGCTCGTCATCTACGATTAAGGTCGAGAGTGGCACAGTCCTCTCCTGCATCACAAGTATAGTCGATGAGCACCGTCGCTTTGGAATCCGAAGGCCCTGAGTCGCGCATCGCGAGAGTCCCGGCATCGCCAGCATTTACACTAACTTCAATGAACGTGATCTTCGGAATCAATTCGGTTGCAGAGGCGCTGAAGTCACGGGGTCGCGCATTCGAGTGGGTGGGAGTCGCCAAAGAACGAAACGATCTGCGGCTGCAAAAGCTCATTCAGGACTGCCGCAATGCGGGCATCGCCGTGCGATTTCTGCCGCGCACTGAACTCGATCGTATGGCGCACACAGCTTCGAATCAGGGAGTGGTCGCGGTTACCTCATCGAAAGCGTATGTCGACCTGGATGATGTGATTGCGGCGAAACGTGGGGAGCATGCGCTGGTGATTGTGCTGGATGGCGTTGAAGATCCGCACAACCTGGGCGCGATTCTGCGAACTGCAGACGCTTCCGGCGCCGATGGTGTGGTTATCCCCGAGCGGCGTGCTGCCGGAATTACGAGTACGGTTGCCAAATCGTCGGCGGGCGCGAGTGCGCATCTTCCGGTTGCCAAGGTCACGAACATTGCGCGAACTCTTGAGGAACTCAAGAGCAGAGGACTGTGGATTGTGGGCCTCGACGAACGGGGAAAGCAGAGCTACGACGAAGTGGATTACAAAATGGATTGCGCTCTGGTGTTGGGCGCGGAAGGCAAAGGGCTTCACGATCTGGTAAGCAGGAAATGCGATTTCCTGGTTTCGATTCCGATGCTGGGGCAGGTGCCGTCGCTGAATGTTTCGGTGGCGGCGGGGGTGGTGCTTTTTGAAATCGTAAAACAGCGCCGGAAGAAGTCGGAATAAAGATGAAGTTTGCTTGTGTCGCGTTTGTAATTTGCAGTTCTCTGTGGGCCGGTGCGCTCGATCGCGACGCCTTTACCTTTACGAAATATGATCTAAACGTGCGAGTAGAACCCGAGCAACAGCGACTCGGCGTTCGTGGCAAGATCACCTTGCGGAATGACTCGGTTGTTCCCCAGAGAAGTCTATCGCTGCAAATTTCTTCCTCGCTCAACTGGATATCGATTCAGCTTCAAGACAAGCCGGTAGAGTTCGTGTCGCAAATCTACACCTCGGACATCGATCACACTGGGGCTCTGTCGGAAGCGATTGTAGTGCTGCCGCAGGCGGTCGCGTCCAAAGAAACCATCGAGCTTGAGATTGGATATGAAGGGGTGATTACGCACGGTGCCACGCGGCTGACTCGGATCGGCATCGCCGCAGACGCGGCAACGCATTCGGATTGGGACGAGATCAGCCGGTCGTTTACGGCTGTTCGCGGAGTCGGACATGTGGCGTGGTATCCCATTGCAATGGACGCAGTGAGCTTGTCGGACCGCAACAGCCTGGGTGAACAAGTTGGTAAATGGAAGCGAAAGGAAGCACCGGCTGAAATGGCGGTAACGCTTTGCGTGGCGGGAGGGCGAAGCGCTCTCATTGCAGTAATGAACGATAACCCCGCCGGGGTCCCCGGCCTGAGCGTGGGCGGCTTAGCCGGCGGCGATGAGTTTCGTTGCGGTTTGCACTCGTTTCCGCATCTGGAGTCAGCTGTGCCGACTTTCGCGATAGGAAATTACTTGGGATCTTCGACCCTAAGTATTCAGATGTATTACTTGCCCGATCACAAAGCCGGCGCCGACGATTATTCGTCCGCCGTCGAGGAGGTTTTACCGCTCATCAGCAAGTGGTTCGGCGATCATCGCGAGTCAGCGGATGTAAAGGCCCAGGTTGTGGATCTTCCGGATGCGAATGATGCGCCGTTTGAGAGCGGCAACATGTTGCTGACATCGTTGTCCGGCAGCGACACCAAACTCTTGCTTTCTGCGACCCAGCAAATGACGCGTGCTCATTTTCCATCACCGCGCGCCTGGATTCATGACGGCCTGTCGAGCTATGCGCAAGTACGCTTGTTTGATGAAAAGGAAGGGCGCAAGGCAGCCATTGACTATTTGCAAGGTCACCGCGCCGAGCTGGTGGAGTTAGAGAGATTTTCCAGCGAGAATAAAACGAAAGATGATTCGCTTATCAGCTCGCTGGATGACTTTCGTGTTCAGACTAAATCAATGTACGTGTGGTGGATGCTGCGTGACATGGTTGGCGAGAATGCGCTGTATGCTGCATTGCACAATTACAAAGCCACAGACGACACAGATCCCAAATACATGCAGACACTCATTGAGGCCCAGGCCCATCGTGATCTGCAATGGTTTTTCGACGATTGGGTATATCACGACCGAGGTTTGCCGGACTTTCGGGTGACGTCGGTCTATCCGAGCAAGCTGGCAAGCGGGGGATATATGGTCACCGTAACTGTGGAGAATGTCGGAGATGCGGGCGCGGAAATACCGGTAACCCTGCACACCCAAGATAGCGAGGCATCGGGCAAGCTAGTCGTCGCAGGAACATCAAAGGCTTCAATTCGAATTCAATCTCCGTCGATTCCGCAGGATGCCACCCTGAATGACGGCACCGTGCCGGAGAGTGATACCAGCAATGACGTGTACAAAATTGAGTCAGGGAAACATTAGGAGGGTTTTTGGCCTACATTCAATTCCTTGGTGCAGCCGGTACTGTGACCGGATCAAAACACCTGATAAATACTTCCGGAGATTTGTCTGGTAAGGATGGTACGCAGGTCCTGGTCGATTGCGGGCTGTTTCAGGGGCAAAAGGAATGGCGCGAGCGTAACTGGCAGAATCTGCCGATAGCGGCGGCGGACATCGAGCATGTGATTCTGACGCATGCTCACCTGGACCATTGCGGTTGGATTCCGCGATTGGTGAAGCAAGGGTTTCGCGGGGCGATTTATGCAACCCAGCCGACCATCGATTTGTGCGGCATTATACTGCCGGACTCAGGACGCCTCCAGGAAGAAGATGCCTTGTTTCACAACCGGCACAAAACCTCGCGTCACGATCCGGCGCTGCCGCTTTACACGGAGGCCGAAGCTCTCGATTCTTTGAAGTATTTCAAACCGACGAATTTCGGTGACGCAAAACAGCTTTCTCCTGAGCTTTCGTTTCGCTTTGTACACGCCGCCCACATTCTGGGATCGGCGATGGCCGAGATCAACCTGACCAAGGGCGGAAGCGGTCGTACTTTACGCCTGTTGTTTACCGGCGACATCGGTCGGGTTCGCGACCAAGATGGCGCACCCGGGCGAGTGCTGTACTCCGGGCCGCAGTCTGGAGAGAACGCTGACGTCCTGGTGATGGAGTCCACGTACGGAAATCGCCAGCATCCCGACGACGATCCCCGGCCTGAAATGGCGAAAATAATCCGCACCACAGTCGAACGCGGCGGTAGTGTTGTGGTCCCTGCATTCGCTGTCGAGCGCACGCAGAAACTTCTCTTCATGTTGAAAGAATTGATGGAGGCAGGACAGATTCCGCGAGTGCCGGTCTACTGCGACAGCCCCATGGCCATCAAGGCGGTGGAGGTATTTCTCAAGCACACCGAAGAGTACAGCGACGCGACGAAACAATTGATCAAAAGGTACGGATCTCCGCTCAAGTGGCAGGGATTTATTTTTGCGCAAACCGCGGAGGAGTCCAAGAAAATCAACGACGTCAGATCTCCGTGCATTATCGTCTCGTCGAGCGGAATGGTAACCGGCGGCCGCATTCAGCATCACTTGCTGCAACGTCTGCCGGATGCGAAAAACACCGTCCTGTTTATTGGATTTCAGGCGCCCGGCACGCGCGGCTTCACCATCAAGAGCGGCGCGAGCGAGGTGAAGATGCTTGGCCAGACGGTTCCCATTCGAGCGCAGCTGGCCACCCTTGAACAGTTCAGTGATCACGCGGATACGCCGGAACTACTGGAATGGCTGCACACATTTAGCGACAAGCCCTCCACAACATACCTGGTCCATGGCGAACCCGCGGCTGCCGCACAACTGCGTGAGGCGATGACGAAAGAGTTGGGCTGGAACGTACAGGTGGCGCAGTGGATGGAAAAGGTGGAAGTGAAAATCTAGCTCCGCGACTGACTGAATTGCACCAAAGCTTCCAGCTTTCCGATGGCGGCTCCTGAGTCGATGGACTTAGCGGCAATGCCTGCTGCCTCTAGTAAGTGACTGGATTTCCCCGCAGCGACGATAGCGGCTGCCGAGTTCATCAGCACAACATCTCGTTTTGCCGATTTCTCACCGCTCAAAACGCTGCGCACAATGGCAGCGTTTTCGGCAGCATCGGTTCCGCCGGCAATTTCTTCCAGAGGTGCGCGCGCCATGCCGAATTCCTCGGGAGTGATTTCGTAAGTGTGAACTGACCCTTCGCGAACTTCGGCAACGCGCGTGGCGCCGGTAATGGTGATCTCATCGAGTCCATCGAGTCCATGAACCACGAAGGCCCGATGCGTTCCCAACATGCTGAGCGCCTCGGCTAGTTTCTCCACCAAATCAATCGAATAAACCCCGACCACTTGCGCTGAGGCTCCTGCGGGATTAGTTAGCGGGCCGAGAAGGTTGAATACGGTGCGTAGACGAGTTTCGCGGCGCGCATTTTGAACGTGTTTGGCTGCGGAATGAATTGCGGGCGCGAATAAGAACGCTATCCCGACCTTTTCTAAACATTCGCCCAGCCATGCCGGCGGCAACTGAATATTTACGCCGAGCGCTTCCATTACATCGGCAGCGCCGCATTTTGCGCTCATGCCCTGCGCGTTGAGCTTGGGGGTCGAACTGCGATTGCCATGCTTGGCCACGCGAATGCCGCTGCCCGCAACTACGAACGCTGTAGTCGTTGAGATGTTGAAAGTTCCCGCGGCATCGCCACCGGTACCGCAAGTGTCGACCAGAGACTCCCGTCCAGTGCCACTGGTATCCAGCAGGGAATTCACGTGAGCCGAAATCGGAGCTGCCACAGCGCGAATGGCTTCCGCAAAGCCGACGATTTCTTCGACGGTTTCGCCCTTCATGTGCAGGCCAACCAGCAGCGCCGCAATTTGCGCGTCGGTGCATTGGCCCGAAAGCACTTCGCCCATGACGGTGCGAGCCTCTTCGCGCGAGAGTGACTCGCGATGGTTCACTATTCGATGGAGCGCATCGACAATCATGATTTTGCAAAGCAGTGCTCTAAAGCAGTAACAGAACTGGGGAGGGACACGCAAGCCGCTAGCTCGAACTACAAATTAACAGGCTGGTGCGGTTCGGTGACCCAACCGGATTCAATGTGACGATGAATGCGGCGGTGAGTTTTGAAACGCGGTTCCATGGCGGCAACGGTACAGAGCGAATAAAAGAGCGCGGCGTTTGCCGGTATCTGCATGTTGAAATCAACCAGGCTGTGCACCAGGATCCCGCTAATTCCAAGAAGCGCAGCCACAGCGGCTGCGCCATTCAGGTTTGAGGTCCATTGGGCAGACTTGCGCAGGGCATTTAGCACCGTGACCACCAGGAACCAGATCATGATGCCGAAGCCGATAATTCCGGTTTCCACCAACACCTGCAGGAAATCATTATGTGCAGCATTGACGAGCGAATCTGTGTAGAAGCTGCGGAAGCCCGGATAAACGTCGGTGAACGTACCTTGCCCCCAACCTAATGCCGGGCGTTTCGTGAACATGTGCAGAATGTCACGATCGATCTGTAGCCGGATATCGGTCGCAAGATCGAAATGTTTATCGCCGGCGAAAGTTGCAATTCGAGCTTTGACTTCGTGTCCACCAGTCCACGCAATTATTGCGAGCGAAACCAAAAGCATCGCGCCGAGAAGTATCGCGATATTTTGCTTTTGACGCTCCCGGAGAGCAAACGTCAGAAAGATGGCGATCTCGACCATAAAGGCGATCATGCCTCCGCGAGAACCAGAAATGAAAATCGTAGCTGACATGAAAGCCGCAGCTGAGGCCCCAATCCAGCGCTCGCGCTGGCTGCCAAAGTGGCTGAAGGCGAAGACCAGCGGAATCGGAATCAACATTTCCATCAGCCCGGCATAGTGATTGTGGTTGACGTAAGGACCGTATATCCATCCACCGAAACGTGGCGTCTTGAGCCAGTACAGTTTGGTCGGAGCGCTCAGGTTTTGCAGGGCGGCAAACAAAGCCAGGGCAAAACCATAAATTACTAGCGCTGTACCCAACGTGCGAACTTTGCGGCTGTGCGAAAGAGTTTGCACCAGCAGGAAACAGAGAATTCCATACGAGACATATAAAAGCAGTTGTGAAAATGTCCCGTGCCAATAGGCGGAAACGCCAGGCAGCAACTGAACGCACATCAATCCCGCAAAGGCAATCATTGGCGGAAACACAGGGCTCCAGCGGATATTCACCCGGGATAATCGCATTTGGCCGGTAGCCCAATCCAACAGGAGCACCGTCGAGGCAGCTTGCAGAATGAAAATCGACCAGGGGGGAACCGTGCCAAATGCTAATGGGCAAAACATTAAAAGCCCGGCCGCGCTGAATAAAATGCGGCTGCTGCGAGGCGAACGAGTGGAAGCGTGAACCAGCGGCTCAACTGGCAGTTCGTGCAACGGAAGCGGCGAGGTCATGGATGTTCCTTTGCCGATACGACCGATGCAGCGTGAGCGGACGTTACCAGCTTCAGGCCGTTAATCCATAGCTTGCCGCGGATCGGCCTGTCGGCCGGCACCCGCGCAACTCGCAGCACGATCAGGTGGGTTTCGGGGCCGGTGGTGAAACTGCCGTTCACGCTGGTCCACGACTCGGCATCGCGAAGGTCGTCGCTCAGAAAAAGCTTGTCTCCGCTATAAACATCCTGAATTGCGAATTTCGGCGCGCCAACTCCGTCCATTTCCGCAGCTTTGTAGGAGCCTGAAAAAACATACCCGGTGTCGGGATCAACCGAGATGAGCTGGCGAATGCCGGCGTCTTCGATACCCGGCCCGTGAAACACAATGCGGAGTGACGGCGAGCCAAAGTGGCTCGCGTCGGGGTCAATCGCAAGCGAGACTGCAGAAGACTTCTGATAAATCCAATCGAAACCATTGTTCAAAATGCTGAGACTGAAGTCGCCATTGACTAGAAGATTTTCCTCGGTTGGCTGGTACGCGGCCAGACCGGAAAGATTCGCGGCTTGCTGCCAGACGCGTGATGCCTGCACAGGATCGTGGTTGGCAGACAGGTAGCGCAGATAATCGAACAGCAATCGTCGCTCGACGGGCTGTTGCAGTGTCACGATTCTCTCCCAGACTTTGGCTGCCGCCTCAGGTTCTTTGCTTGAAACTAGAAAACTCAAGAACCGTTCGTCGGCACTGTCGGGCACCACATTCTGAAGCACGAAGTCGATGTCAGGTCGGACCCGCCAGCAAAGCTGGAGGGCTTGGGGACTAAGTGGCGAATCGCTTTCCAAGACTTTGCGGTATTCGCGGAGGGCGGGTTCAAGCGCATTTTGTGAGAGATATAGATTCGCCACCTGCCAAGCGACCTCTGCGGAGTGTGGATTGGTGGCGCTCACTTTGTCCAGCGAGTTGCGTTCGCTGTCAAAGTTGCCGATCAGATGTTCAGCCGTGGCACGGTCGAGCCAATATTCGGACCGGTTTGGATTTAATGAGGTTGCGGCCTGCAGCCACGGCAGTGCATCGGCGGGAGACTGCTGAACCAGAAGTTGAAACCGACCCATGTGATCGCGATATTCAGCGTTTGACGGGTCGAGCTCTATTGCTTTTCGCAGATAAGAGGCACGTGGAACTTCAGAGAACTGCTTGGCGAGAAATTGATTTGCGGTCAACGCCAGGTAGGCAGCCGTTCCCAGGAAAAACAGAAACCAGACGGCTGATCGTTTTCTAGCGTGGACAATTTCAAAATCCATTCTGGTGTCGCCGACTACGCACCCGATGATGCCGCACGTACCGAGTCCGTTTCAGATTCCATGTCTTCGTCGTAATAGCGATGCCCGTATTTCCCCTGGTATTCGTAGTAGTAGTAATAGTCTGGCGAATCCAGGTTCACGGCATTCAGCAGCACCCCGGCAACCCGGGCATTGACTTGCGCGAGAATTTCGCGTGACCGGCGCAGCGCTGGCTTCGTGGTTTGCCCAGAGCGAATCACCAGCACTACAGCATCGGCACGGGTCGACAGCACAACTGCGTCGGTGACGGAGAGCGTCGGAGGAGTGTCTAGAATGATGTGATCGTAGTGCTGCCGCAGTTCGGCAAGTACTTCGATCATCTGCGAAGAAGCCAACAACTCCGCAGGATTCGGCGGCGGTGTTCCAGCCGGCAGCACAAAAAGATTGGGCAGCACTGAGGATCGGAAAATCGCGTCCGGCAGGGATACTCCGCCCGTGAGTACATTGCTAAGCCCGCTTCGTGGGCCCAATCCAAGAGCTTTGTGAATGCTGGGGCGCCGAAGGTCGGCATCAACCAGCAGAACCCGCGTGCCTTTTTGTGCGAGCACGGTTGCGGTGTTGAGGCTAGTGGTCGTCTTTCCTTCTTGAGGTAAAGCACTGGTGATCAAAATAATTTTCGGCGGGGCTCCGACTGAGGTGAGCAGCAGCGACGTTCGCAGAGCGCGATATGCTTCGGACATCTGGGATTGTGGCCGGGACTGGGTGATCAACTCGACTGCCTCTTTCGATGCCGCCACGGTCAGGCCACGCGAAGCCGCCTCTGAGTTGTTTCTGGATCCGAGCGGGATCATGCCCAGCGAAGGGAGCCCCGAGATGGCCTGTGCCTGCTCGGGAGTGCGCACTGTGTTGTCGATGCCCTCGAGCAAAAATGCCAGGCCGATGCCGGTGGTGAGTCCCAGGCAAAAACCAAAACCAAGGTTGCGCGGGATGTTTGGCTCGGAGGGACCACCGGGAGTACGCGCCATATCGACTTGGCGAATGTTATTTGAGCGAAGACCGGCAGCGACTCCAGCTTCCTTCAACTTTTGCAGCAGGCCTTCGTAGAGCGTGCGATCGGCTTCAAAGTCGCGCTTTAAAAAACTGTACTCAATAGCGCTCTCGTTCAGCTTGTTTTGCTGTTGCTTTTGCTCCTCAAGCGCCGCATGCAGCATGTTCTCACGTTGCAATGCTGCCAGGTAATCGCCACGGAGACGGCTGGCGACTTTCTTCATCTCTAGCTGGACCTGCAAATCAATTTCCGAAATCTGGTTGTTCAACTGCGTGAGCTTCGGATAAGCAGGGCCGAACTGTGTGCTCAATTGAGCGACCTGAATTTTCAGATCGGCCTTTTGCTCCTGTAGCTTTTCCAACAGCGCAGAGGTGCTCTCGGAAGTCTTATCCTGAGAAACTCCCGCGGCAACCGCAGCCGCAGATTCCGTATCGCCGGCTTCGGCCAGGCGGTATACAGATTCTTTCTGCATTCGTTCCGACTCCGCCGTAGTGAGCTCTTTATTCAATTCATCCAGCTTGGCAGTAGTAATGTTTTGCTTGTCGTCTATCCCCAGAATCTGATGGTCTTTCTGATACCTCACCAATTTCTCCTGGGAGGTCTCGACTTTCATTTGCAAGTCGACCAGTTGCTTTGAGAGCCAGTCTGAGGCCTGCATGGTGGATTCGAAGCGGGTCTTGAAATTCTGCTCGATGTACGTGCTAGCCAGCGTATTCACAACTTTGGCTGCGAGCTCTTTGTCGGGACTGAGATAGTGAATATCAATAATTCGAGTGTTGGGCTCCAGCATGACGCGGAGATTTCCCTTAAACGTCGCCAGCAGTGAATTTGCCCGAGCGGAGTCTGGCTGCAATCCCTCTGTAGTTAGTTCGAGCGAAGATGACGGTTTGACGCCCGTGCCGCCAAACTCTGGCAATTGGTCCAGATTCAATTGCTTGATTACCTGCAATGCGAGCAAATCGCTGCGAAGGATTCTGACTTCAGTATCAAGATCGGTGGGATCGTAGTAGTCCTCGCCCGAATTAGTTGCATCCCGCAAGCCTTGCACGATGGGATCAGGCTTGTTCAGGGCAATACTTCCTACGGCGTCGTAGATCGGAATCGTGCGCAGGGTTGCGATCAGGGACGCGCCGAAAATAAACCCAATGCTTCCCAGAACGATCCATTTCCTCTTGATGAGGACGCGCAAGTAGTCACGCAGAATGGAATCGTGGGTGGAGAAGGCAGGATGATTCATCATCACATTCCTGCCAGCCTGCATGGAGATCGGAATCAATTCCCGCGGACTGGGACTTGCCTGCAGTAGCGGGACCTCCATCGGCCTCCCCTTGTTGACTCCCAAATCATTGTTCGCGCGAGAGATGCGCGACGCTGACCGTGTTAGCAGTATGGCAGAGAAAATCAGGGCCGGGCTTAATCGAGTTGGTTCGGCGAGTTGAAAGAGCTGAGATTCACAGCGGCTGAGATCGAACAGTGACTATACTCGGCACAATAAGCTGTTTGCGCGAATGCTCAACAATCGAGAGGAAGACGGGGAATGAACTGGACTGAGCAGGTGGTGCTTGTCACCGGAGGGACGGGATCGTTTGGCAGAAAGTTTGTAGAGATGATGCTGCGCGAGTGTCGCCCGCAGAAGCTTATAGTGTTCAGCCGCGACGAATTGAAGCAGCATGAGATGCGCACGGCGGGATTGGACCATCCCAGCCTGCGCTATTTTTTAGGTGATGTACGCGATCAACAGCGATTGGAGCGAGCTTTTTCTGGTGTGTCCGTGGTGGTACACGCGGCCGCGCTGAAGCAGGTGCCCGCTTGTGAGTACAACCCATTCGAAGCCGTTCAGACCAATATCAACGGCGGCAAAAACATTATTGAAGCCGCAATCAACTGCGGTGTTCGCCGAATCGTGGCCCTCAGCACCGACAAGGCCGTCAACCCCATCAATCTTTACGGAGCTACCAAGTTGTGCGCCGAGAAAATGTTTGTACAGGCCAATGCCTATGCCGGTGCGCAGGACACTCGGTTCAGTTGCGCACGTTACGGGAATGTTGTCGGCAGCCGCGGCAGCGTAATCCCGATTTTCATGGAACAGCGCGCGCGAGGCCGAATCACAATCACTGATCCACGAATGACGCGTTTCTGGATCACGCTGGATCAGGGGGTACGGTTTGTAATCCGGAACATCGAACAGATGCACGGAGGCGAAATTTTTGTGCCTAAAATACCAAGCATGAAGCTGCTGGATATGGCGCAGGCGATTGCCCCCGATTGCCAAATTGATTGCGTAGGCATCAGGCCTGGGGAAAAGCTGCACGAAGTTTTGCTCTCCGAGGACGAAGCCCGCAATGCAATAGAGCGCGCCGACATGTTTGTAATCCCGCCTGCGCAGAGCTGGTGGCGAAAAGAAAATTGGAAAAGTAGCGGGTCATTGCCCGAAGGGTTCCGCTACTCGAGCGATTCCAATTCGCACTGGTTGACCGCTGAAGACCTTTACAAGTTGGTGGAGGGTTGCGCGCCCCCGGCGGCATTCAATGGGGAAACTCCGGTTCGGGCGAGCGCCTGACCTATGATTCCTACGCCCCTGGTGAATGAGGCTCTTGCGATACACGGCGGAACGCCGGTGCGGGGCGAACTTCTTCCTTACGGAAGGCAATCGATTGACGAGGATGATATTGCCGCTGTCGTCGAAGCTCTTCGTTCCGACTGGCTGACGACCGGACCCAAAGTAGGTGAGTTTGAAGAAGCATTCGCCGCGTGGGTTGGCTCCCGTTATGCCGTGAGCTTCAGCAGCGGGACCGCAGCGCTGCATGGCGCCGCCTTTACCGCCGGACTTGGAACCGCCGATGAGGCGATCACCTCTCCGTTGACCTTTGCAGCAACTGCGAACTGCGTACTTTATCAAGGTGGAAAGCCTGTCTTCGCCGATGTTCGGGAAGACACCTTGAACATCGATCCGGAACTTGTGTCGGCATGTATTACGCAGCGCACGAAGGCTTTGTTGCCGGTTGACTACGCAGGGCATCCCGCCGATCTCGATGAGTTACGCTCGATCGCCGACCGCCACGGGCTGACAATCATTGAAGACGCATGTCACGCGTTAGGTGCGGAGCATCGCGGCCGCCGCGTTGGAAGCATCTCCCACATGACTGTTTTCAGCTTTCACCCGGTGAAACACTTGACCACGGGTGAAGGAGGAATGGTCACTACCGACAATCCGGGTTTTGCCGATTCGCTACGAAAATTTAGAAATCATGGAATCAGCAGCGAGGCCCGTGAACGGCAGGCTCACAGCCAATGGCATTATGAAATGGTGTTGCTCGGCTTTAACTATCGATTGACGGACGTCGCGTGCGCGCTAGGCTTGCGGCAACTCTCGAAGCTGCAAGCTAATTTGTCGCGGCGCAGGCAAATTGCGGCAAAGTATAACGAGGCTTTGCGCGATGTTCAGGGAATCGTTTTGCCTATAGTGCAGGAAGGTGTAAATCCAGCATGGCATTTGTATCCTGTGCGGCTTGATTTGGGGTCACTTTTGGCGAGTAGGGAAGAGATCTTCCAGGCCTTGCGAGCGGAAAACATTGGGGTCAATGTTCACTACATTCCGGTGCATCTGCATCCGTATTACCGCGATCGCTTTGGTTACAAGCCGGGAGATTATCCGGCTAGCGAGTCCGCGTATGAGCGCCTGATCAGCTTGCCAATGTTTCACGGAATGAATGATGGAGATGTGGACGAGGTCATTCGCGCACTGGAAAAAATCATGGATTTCTATCGAAATTGAACGCACCGATGAAAATCACGGCCATCGTTCAGGCTCGAATGGGCAGCACGCGGCTTCCGGGGAAGGTATTGAGGGACCTGGGGGGGGAGACGGTGCTGGCGCGCGTATTGCGGCGGTTGGCCCGTGCATCACGGATCCATCAGGTAATGGTGGCCACTACTGACTCCGCGAGCGACCTTGATATTGTGGCCGAATGCGCTCGCCTTCAGTTTTCCTGTTTTCGCGGCTCGGAGAATAATGTGCTGGACCGATATCTACGAGCTGCAGAGCAGGCTCGGAGTGACTTGATCGTTCGGGTTACGGCTGATTGCCCGCTGATCGATCCTGAAGTAGTGGATGAAGTTGTTGCCGCGTGCATTACAAACCACGCTGATCTGTCGTGCAATGACGTGCCGCATACTTTTCCGCGCGGCCTTGATGTTGAAGCCTTCCCGATCGAGACGCTATACAAACTACACGATATGGCCGGTCAGGCTTATCAGCGCGAACATGTAACGCCACTTGTCTATGAGCGTCCCGATATTTTTCGAAATTATTCGGTAAAAGGCGACCGAGATCTGAGCCACCTTCGCTGGACGCTCGATACTCCTGAGGACTTGCAACTCATTCGCGCTATTTACGCTCGCTTTGAAAACCGAGATAACTTCGGTTGGCGGCAGGCGCTCGCGTTGGTCGACTCCCATCCTGAACTCACAGAGATCAATGCTCACGTGGCGCAGAAGCCGTTAACCGAGATTGCGAATGTCTCTTAATCGCATGCGTGTGCTGCTGCTGCACCCCGAAGACGACCCATCGTGTGGGCCTTGGACCGACGAACGTTGGGATCGGGTTGCGGATCTCGGGATGGCGGGGGAGCAGACACGCAAGCGTTGGACAAAAATGTTTGGCTGTTCTGTCGAACCATTACCTGCATTCGAAATGGCGGATTTTGCGGTTGTCCGCCGGGCATTGTCTTCGGGCTTTGGTTGTGTTGTAGACGAACCGAGACTCGATTGGTGGGAACTGATCTCGATCCGATTCCACGAGCAGATCGCGCTAATTCTTCGCCTGAAGAAATTAGCTGCGCACCTCAGTGCAACAGATGAAGTGTTTGTAACTCGCCCAGGATTTCACGCTACAGTGCTTAATTTGCTTTTGGAAGCGCGTGTCGAGTGTTTCCGCGAAGGGGCATCCTATTTTGGAAGAGCGCACTGGATGGTTGAAACTGCGCGCAATTTCAATGTCACTCAGTTGTTGCAAATTCTCGGGGATAAGTACGACGCTGCTTATCGAGTACGCCGTTGGGTGGAACATCCTAAGGCCAGATCTGAAGATGCAGTCGTTCTACTTCCCGTCGCTCAGGGGAACGCGGCGAGAACCGCGCTTTCGTATGCGGCGCTGCTTCCTGACCGCAAGTTCCTGCTGGTCGCGACACGGTCTAACGGATGGGTTGCGGAGACTCCCACAAATGTTGCTGCAGCGAAGCTGGCTTCCTATGCCGGCAGCAAATCTGGTCAAGATTGTACGGAATTACAGGGTCTCTTAAAGTGTTGGAGGGAACTACAGTGGGAGGGACATTCGGAAATTGGTCTGCTTGAACGTATCGGTGCATTTTCAGGAGTCACGAAAATTCTTCGCGACGGAATTGCCATTCGCAATGCGTGGTTGAGAGTTTTCGACCGAGAGCCAGTCAGTGCCGTTCTTTGCACCGATGACACAAATCCCTACACACACATGCCGCTCATGATTGCGCGACAGCGCGGACTGCCCACGGTGGCGTGCCATCACGGCGCCCTGGACGGTGGTCATCTGGTCAAGAGAAGTCACGCTGACCTTACGCTGGTGAAGGGCCGTATGGAACAGGATTATCTGGTAGGCACGTGTGGCTTAGAAGAAGAAAAAATAGAGATTGGCGCTCCGTCGCTGCGGCAGGGAATAGACGGAAAAGCGGGGCGTCAGAAAGACTCTATTGTTTTCTTCTCTGAACCGTACGCCCTGGACGGCGGCCGTTGTCGAGAATTCTATTGTGAGCTGTTGCCGCCATTGGTAAAGCTCGCTTTGCAAATGAATCTCGATCTGGTGGTGAAGTTACATCCAATGGAAAGCGAGCGGGAGCGGCGAAAATTTCTCAATGCTGCTTTGCTTCCACGGCAGGTTGAGAGCGTGCAGATTGTGGCTGGTGCGCTGTCGGAAGAATTGCTCGACAGTACTTCGTTTGCGGTTACGGTGCAGTCGACTGCTGCTGTGGATTGCGCAATTCGCGGTATACCTGTTTTTTTGTGTAAGTGGCTGGACTACTCACATTACGGTTACGTCGACCAGTTCATTCGATATGGTGCGGGAGTGCCTCTGCGCTCGCCCGCTGAGGTCGCGAACATACCTGAAGTGCTGAAAAACTTCCCGTCGCCAGAGCCAAATGATTTCTGGCAAACGATTTCGCCTGAAAAGCTAGAGCTGCTATTGATGAAACCGTCAAAGATGGCGGTCGGAGTTTGAACATCAGCGCAGACGTGAGTCCCGGAAACATTCTGATCCGCGCTGACGCCAGTCCGGAGATCGGCACCGGCCATATCATGCGTTGCCTTGCCCTGGCACAAGCCTGGCAGGATGCCGGAGGCGAAGCCACTTTTTTGATGGCGCAGTCAACGCCGTCCATTGAGGCGAGGTTGGCTGCAGAGAACTGTAAAGTCATCCCCGTCTCCGCGCTTTCAGGCGGCAACGAAGACGCTGATCTCACGAATAAATCCGCTTCCAGGACGGAGGCAGAGTGGCTGATCGTGGACGGTTACGCCTTTGGCACCCGATATCAGGAACAACTACGAAATCATGAGCGAAAGCTCCTGTGCGTCGACGATGCCGGAAAATGCGATCACTACGTTGCCGACATAGTGCTGAATCAAAACCTCACAGCGTCCGAAAAAGATTACCCTCATTGCCGGCCGGGTACACAACTTCTGCTGGGTCCTTCTTTCTGCTTATTGCGGCGGGAGTTCGGTCCGTGGCGAAAATGGCGCCGAAAAAGTTCTGGCATGGGGCACAATGTTCTCGTGACACTTGGCGGCAGCACTCCAGTAGACGTCGGCGTCCACGTAATGGAATCGCTTGGCCGAGCCAAGATTGAGGGTCTTCGTGCAATTTTTGTTGTGGGGGGCAGCTCTATGGGTGTGGCAGCGCTGGAAGCTTGCTCGGCAAAGCTTCCCGAATACATTTCGCTTCGACGAGACGTCTCGAACATGGCGGAGCTTATGGGGTGGGCTGACCTCGCCATCTCCGCTGCCGGATCGACATGCTGGGAATTGTGTCTTCTCGGGCTGCCATCGATACTGCTCGATGTGGCGGACAATCAGATTCCTATTGCAATCGAATTAGAACGCCGCGGGTGCGCGTTGTATTTGGGAAATGGGAATTGTGTTTCGCAGCATGACATGGCGAACTCAGTTGAGAATCTTCTTGCTTCACAAGAAACCCGCCAATCCATGTCCCGACACTCCCGTCAACTTGTGGATGGCCTGGGTGCGGTGCGTGCGGTTTCCGCAATGCGCGGGATTGTTTGTGCGTCGCATTCGGCAGATACGAGGAGAGCGACCGCTTGAAGATAGCGATCAATCAGCCAACGTATCTTCCGTGGATGGGATACTTTGATCTTATCGATCAAGTCGATCTCTTTGTCATTCTCGACAACGTTCAATTCGTCAAACAATCCTGGCAGCAGCGCAACCGCATCAGGACCGGAAATGGACTGCAGTGGCTGACGGTCCCCGTCGCGTTTCGGGGGCGGTTGGGCCAACTGATCAAAGACGTAGAAATTCGCGATCGCGAGTTTGCCCGCGGCCATATTAGGGCCATCGAACTAGCGTACAGGCGATCGCTATTTTTCGCGCAGTATTTTCCGTCGCTCCGCGAAAGATTGCAAGAGTTGCGGGAAGGTTTGCTACTGGATCTGAATTTAGGCTTGATTAGCTGGGCATTGGAAATTCTGAAAATAAAGACCCCGCTAATTCGGGCTTCCAGTCTGGGTGCGACTGGAAAACGCACGGAGTTGCTGGCAAACATTTGTGAGGTGGTGGGCGCCACTGAATATTTTTCTCCATTGGGATCGGCAGAGTACCTGCTTGCAGAGCAGGCCTTGCTGCGTCAGCGCGGGATAGATATTTCGTTTCAGAATTATCAACACCCACAATACCGGCAGGTTTTCAAGCCTTTTGAACCCTTTGCGTCGGTGATTGACCTTATTTTTAACTGTGGGGAACAGGCGCTAGCAGTTATACGAGGCGGTCGCAGTCAGCCTTATTCGGTGGAACAGCTATCGTCGGTACGGGGGACAGAAGTCTGCGCCCCGTAAGCAGCGTGGCTGATCTTGGAGCTACTTCTCCGCTGTAATCAACCAGTCGGAATTCAAACGCGTACGGCCACAATTTGTCCACTCGGTTTTTTCGAAACTGACCTTGGAGAATAGAGCGAAATAATTAAGAATGTCTGCGTCGGCCAGAAAGTGCTGAATCGTCCCTAGCTCATTGGTCTCCGAAATGTCGAGCTCAAAAGTGTTTGCTCCAAGTTCGCGACCTTTTCCGTAGCGATAGTCATTGGTGCTGCGCAGAACGACAAATGATTTTCCTCCTGACGCCAGCACACGATGGGTCTCGGCAACGGCCTGGCGCATTTCCGTAGCCGAGCCGTAATAGAACGAACCGTAGCTCACAACTGCATGGAAGGATGCGTCCGCGAACGGGAGGTCCGTCATAGATGCGACCGCTACCGAAGCGATGAAATTGGCCCTCCGTAAGCGCTCTTGAGCATGCGAGAGGCCGGTAAAAGAAATATCTACACCGAATGGGGAGAAGTCGAGCTCGCCAGCTAGTCGCATGTGCCGGCCCCCACCGGTTCCAACGTCCAGCACACGATAGTTCTTTTGAGCTGGAAGTTGTGCACGCAATGCCATTAGAAACCGCACCACATCCTCGCTCGGGTAGAGCGGACGAAATCGAGGATTTGCATGAAGCTCATTCCAGTGGGCCGCTGAATCCGTCACGTGTTCACGTTATCGCAAAAGATGCGAACGCAAAAGCTGTTGTTGCAGATGGTACCAGTGAGTATCTAAGATTCCGATATCGTGCAAAGCGCAATCAAAATAGATCCTATAGTGGAATCTCTCGAGAATCGGCACATCCAGATTTGCGATCGGCTGATTGGGCCGGGGCAGCCGGTGTACATGGTTGCCGAGCTTTCGGCTAATCATCATCAGGATTTTGAGCGGGCCGCGCGGCTGATCGATGCGGCAAAATATGCGGGCGCTGATGCGATCAAATTGCAAACCTATACGCCTGACACAATTACTGTCCGCAGCGATCGCAACGAATTCCGCATAGGCGGCGGGACGCTTTGGGACGGACGCCAGCTCTACGAACTTTATGGCGAGGCGTTTACGCCGTGGGATTGGCAGCCGAAATTAAAGCAGATGGCGAACGATGCCGGGCTCTGTTTATTTTCCTCTCCGTTTGATGAGACCGCAGTTGACTTTCTCGAAAAAATGAATGTTCCGGCGTACAAGATTGCTTCGTTCGAGTTAGTGGATATTCCTCTCATCCGAAAGACGGCGCGAACGGGCAAGCCTGTGATTATCTCCACCGGAATGGCGACCGTTGAAGAAATTGAAGAGGCGCTAACGGTGGCGCGGCAAGAGGGCGCAACTGAAATAGCGCTGCTCAAGTGCACGAGCGCGTATCCTTCGCCGGCAGATGAGATGAATTTGCGAACCATCCCGGCGTTGGAGCGAAAATTTGGTGTTCCCGCAGGATTGTCTGATCACACCGTGGGCATTGCGGTGCCGGTTGCGGCGGTGGCGCTGGGAGCATGCATCATCGAGAAACACCTGACGCTATCGAGGGCCGACCACGGGCCCGACAGTGCGTTCTCACTTGAGCCGGATGAATTCAGGACAATGGTGGACGCGGTAAGGTTTGCGGAAAAAGCTTTGGGAGTTTCGCAGTTCGGACCTAGCGCGCCCGAGCAATCCAGCCTGAGGTTTCGCCGATCTCTGTTCGTTGTAGAAGACGTGAAATCCGATGAGGTATTTACCGGTAAGAACGTGCGCTCGATCCGGCCAGCCCACGGTCTACACACCCGACATTTGTCCGCGATCTTGGGACGCCGTGCAGTACGCGATATTGAGCGCGGCACGCCGCTTTGTTGGGACCTGGTAAGCGGCTAGTCCTCCCCGGTACCCATACATCATTTAAGCGAACCCGTCTTGGCATATCGCGGCGGTATGAGCTGCACTATCCTCGACGCAGAAGCTGATCCGTCGAAAACAACCATCCATGAGCGCTGCCACCAACATTCCTCCGCAGGAACTTGCAGTGCTTAAGCCCGTTCTGGTGGCGAATGGTGCGGAATTTCGCAGCCGCATGGGCAGCATCTCGCGCCAGTCTTTTGTCTATTTTGCCGGAACCATTTTTACCGCGGTGACGGGATATTTCTTCAAAATATATTTGGCGCGAACCTTGGGTGCGGAAGCCCTAGGTCTATATGCGCTCGGCATGACCATCATCGGATTTCTAGGACTGTTCAATTCCCTCGGCTTGCCAATGGCGGCAGCGCGATTTGTAGCTGCCTATTGTGCGCGAGGCGATTATTCGCAACTCGGTAGTTTTTTGCGGGGGAGTTTGGGACTGCTCACCGCCGTAAATGTGTTGCTGGTCGGGATGGTGCTGCTGGCAGGCCCCTGGCTCGCGGAGCACTTCTATCATGCCCCCAAGCTGAGCCCGTACCTGTGGGCTTTTGCCGCGATCATGCTATTGGGTGTTTTGAACATGTTTCTGGGCCAGGTAATGGCCGGATACCGCGATGTTGCGCGGCGCACCTTGATCACCCACTTCACGGGCACACCGGCGAATGTTGCGATCGCAGTGTTGCTGATCAGCCTCGGCTTCGGACTCACGGGGTACCTGGCAGCGCAGGTTGCAAGCGCTTTGCTCGTTCTTTGCCTGTTGGCTGCGTCAGTGTGGAGGATTAGCCCGGCCGAGACACGAAATGCATCGGATCTTCATATCAAGCGGGAAGTGGTGGCATTTTCGAGCGTGGCTTATGGAATCGCTGCTCTGCAATTCTTACTCGCGCAATCTGACAAGATCGTGTTGGGTTATTACCTGGACGCCAAACACGTGGGCATTTATGCGGTGGCGATGGCATTAGTCGGCTTCGTCGCCATTGCGCTGGATTCAGTGAACCAAATTTTCTCGCCGATTATTTCCGAACTGCATGCCGCCGAAAACCATGCTGTCCTGCAGCAGCTCTACGCTACGCTGACCAAGTGGGTGATGGTCCTGACCATTCCTCTGGCATTAAGCATGATCGTCCATGCGCGCAGTCTGATGTCAATTTTTGGTCCCAGTTTTCAATCTGGCAGTACGGTGGTCATAATCGGTGCAGTCGGACAGCTCTTCAACTGTGCCGTTGGATCGGTCGGATTTCTTCTGCTGATGTCAGGAAACCAGGCGCAGCTGATGAAGATTGAGTCGGTAAATGTGGCCCTGATGATTGGGTTGAACATTTTTCTCGTGCCGCGCTTGGGAATTGCAGGCGCCGCGATCGCAACCACCCTCACTACCATCATCACCAATATCTGGGCATTGATCTCAGTGCGACGCATCCTGAAGGTATTTCCGTATAACGCTGGTTACCTTAAGTTAGCGTGGCCAAGTGCGTTCTCGATAGCGGGCACCCTCGCCCTGGCCCGCGTAATGGGCGGAGTTCACGCGCAATGGAAGGTTGCCGGTGCAGGACTGCTCTTTGCGTACATGATTTTTATCGGACTGATTTTCTCTTTTGGCTTAGATCGGGATGATCTCGACCTGGCGAAAATTGCGTGGGCGAGAGTGGGGCAAGGTTTGCGAAAAACTGTGGTTAGTTACT
Organism: Terriglobales bacterium; assembly: GCA_050746025.1. Taxonomy (GTDB): domain Bacteria; phylum Acidobacteriota; class Terriglobia; order Terriglobales; family Acidobacteriaceae; genus Gp1-AA145. The sequence goes on from JBOGLH010000157.1 coordinate 22,139, forward strand.
CATGAACGACATGCGAAAAATTATTTTGCCCGAGGAATTGTGCCGCGCCGCCGAGCAGAAATTTTCGCAGCGCTTTGGCACGCTGGAAGAGCTCCTGACGGCAACATTGAGCGAATTGCTGCGTGACGATGCGCTTCGAATGGACGAGCAGGAGCAGCAGATTATTGAAGCGCGCCTGAAGGCGCTTGGGTACGTCTAGTTGCGTGTACGAATACGGGAGACGATCAGTTGCTAGATTTTGCACGTAACTTATTTCGGAACGAATTGCAGCCGCCAGGGTTTACCTTTTCCCGACCGCTGGTTGCAATCCAAAGCGACGACTGGGGAAGGTTAGGTTTGCGTGACCGTGAGGGATACGAGGCGCTGCGGGCACGCGGAGTAAAACTTGGTGAACATCCTTACGATCTATATACGTTCGAAACTGCTGATGACGTCACCGCTATCGTTTCTCTATTTTCTCGCCATCGCGATTCGGCCGGCCGGGCTCCTTGCATGGTCATGAGCTTTTGCACCGCTAACCTTGACTTCAAAAAAATGAAAGCGCAGGGATACAAGGGAATTGAACTCCTTCCGCTATCAGAAGGATTGCCGGGATCGTGGTCACGGCCGGGATTACTTGAGGCATATCGCGATGGAATTCAAAAGGGCATTTTTTATCCGGCGATGCACGGAGTGACTCACTTCTGTCCGGTTGCAATCGAGAATACATTGGCGAAAGGCGGAGAGCGGGGTGCCCTGTTGCGTCTTTTTTGGGAAGCGGAAACTCCCTATATTTATTGGCGAATGCCGTGGGTGGGATACGAGTATTGGAACCCAGCAAAGCCGGGTGCGGGGTTTTTGCCGGCTGACATTCAGCAGGTTCAGATCCGTAAGGCACGCGAATCTTTCATTGCATTGTTTGGGACTGCGCCGGTTTCCGCTTGCGCGCCCGGGTACTTTGCAAATCGCAACACCCATCGCATATGGGCAGAGGCGGGAATTCGGATTGCGCAGAACGGCCCCGGGAACGGGCTGAATGCCCCATATATCGATGGGGCAGGCATACTGGATCTGCACCGCACAATCGATTTCGAGCCTAGTCATCAGGAACTTGAAGTTGATAAATACCTGCAGATTGCAGGCAACTCGTTTGCGCGCGGACTTCCTTTCATCATCTCAACTCACTCCATCAACTTTCATTCCACGCTGAAAGATTTTCGGACGCCTACGTTGGCTGCGCTGGATTCATTGTTGACCGCGCTGGAAGCCAAATATCCGGACCTGCTGTATGTGCATGATCAAGATCTGTACGCCATCGTGACCGAGGGAGCTTTCCGTAATCGCGAAAAACAGATAACGGTATCAGCCCGGCGTCAGGACTTCAGAGCGCCAGTTGCGTATCAAGGAGCTATGTGAAGGGCGCGCCTCGTTCGCTGATATTGATCACGGTGGATTGTCTGCGTGCAGACCGCGTGTCGCATTCCGGTAATGAGCGCGCGATCACTCCCTTTCTGGATTCACTCGCGGATGAGAGCTTCGTTTTTACGAATGCGTACGCTTCGGGGATTCCGACTTATTACTCGTTGCCGGCCTTATTGGCCTCAAGACATCCGCTCGCGCTGGGTCGGGATGCGATTGGCATTGCGCCCGGCGAGAGCACGATCGCAACCGAGTTGAAGGAATGCGGGTTCCAAAGCGCAGCCTTCGTTGCCGGCAACCCTTACGTTTGCGCCGAGCACGGTTATAGTTCGGGCTTTGACATATTCCGAAATTTTTTAAGCGCTGACGAAATTGAATTCGAAGAAGATAAGGATGGTTCACCACAGAAAAGCCTGCGCGGGCGCGCGAACCGAGTGATTTCGAAAGCTTGCCACAGCCTTCCTGGACTTGGCTCGGCCTACGATGAAATTTATTTTCAGTATTGCCAGCAATCGGTCGGTAGAGATGGTGCATCTTTCGACAATCTGCGCCGGTTTCCATCTGCCGATGTGATCGTCGACTGCGCAATCGCCTGGCTCCAGCAAAGTTGCGCAACTCCATTTTTCCTTTGGCTACATCTCATGGATCCGCACGCACCTTATTACCCGAAGGCCGAGGCGCTGCAAGAGATGGGAAGTGAACTTGATCTTGCTGAAGCTCGACGTCTGAATTCCTTTTGGGCGAGAGAAGACCTAAGTTCGCGGCGCTCGCTCAAAAGCCGCGAGCCGGTTGAGTCTCTGTATGATTCCGGCGTTCGATGGGCAGACCGGCAAATCGGCCGGCTGGCCAACAGATTGGTTGAGTTGAATCTGTGGGACCAGTGCGCGCTCGCAGTCACCGCCGATCATGGAGAGGAATTTCTGGACCACGACGGTAAGTTTCATCCGCCCGTCAATCTTCATGAGGAACTAATACGCGTGCCTTTGCTCATGCGGGTTCCAGGTCATCCGCAAGGTCGCGAGGTGGAGTGCCCGATCGGATTAATCGATCTGGCGCCGACTTTATTCGACACGCTT
>JBOGLH010000158.1:0-31128 GCA_050746025.1 Terriglobales bacterium
AGCCTTGGTTGGCACTGGTACTTGTTTTTCAACTAGAGCGAAATGGCGCGCTCTTCCGAGTGCACGGATTAGTACGCTTACAAAGAGCTTGACACCGCCGACATTGTCAGAGAGGCGATTTATCGCCAGTTGTCAGTCGAGCTTGCGTCCGGTGATTAAGGTCATCAGCCATGCGACCACAGCCCACAGACCCGGCAATGCGGTGAGAATTACAGAAAAGACAACTCCTGATTTGTAAAGCTTAGTTCGCGGCGAACCCCGGAATTGAACGGTATCCACTATCCAACCAAGTGTGTAGCAGAGGTTTGCCATGAAACCATATACGAACGGGCCGAAGACCATCGCAATTGGTTCTTCAAAGTCAACGCCCGGCTTTACCGCAGCCGAACCCGCAATTAGTACCAAGAACCAAGTGACCAAACCAACGGCACCGACGTAAAAGTTGAACCGCAAGCGACGCGATTCCCACCAACGCACAACGTCAGCGCGTGTCGATGTTTCCAGATCGCCGGTCGGCCAACTAAGCAATGATTCCATTCGCATTCCTCACTGAAATCGTAACGCCTACGTCAAACTGCTCACAACAGGCCTGATCGCGTCAACCATTGCGATTAGGGATAGGGCCACTCTCGCGAACGACCCGGTAAGTCGTATCCGCCATGTTGCCTGAGCAAAACCTCTACGCCCTGGTGGCCGTTCTTTCTTGCCCAGTGCAAAGGCGTACCGCCATCGCCGTCCACGGCATTGACGTTCGCACCACTTTGCAACAGCAACAAAACGACCGTTTCATGCCCGTAATAAGCCGCTGCACTCAAAGCTGTATACCCGCGTAAAGTTCCAGCATTCACGTCTGCTCTATTGGCCAACAAGAGCTGCACCACTTCTAGGTAGCCTTTAGCCGCCGCTGTATATAAGGGGGTGGACCCTCTATTGTCTTTGGCGTTCACCGTTGCTTTATTTCGCAGGAGCAATTCTGCCGTATTCGTGTAACCGTGAAAGGCTGCTTCATGTAGAGGGGTGTACCCGTCGCTGGCCCTTGCACTGATATCAGCACCCTTCGTTAGTAGAATTTCCGCTACATCGTTGTGGTGATTGGCAACCGCACAGAACAAGGGCGTCCAGTCCTGTTTGCCCTTGCTATCCACCAAAGCGGGATTGTGCTCCAGAATTCCCCGCACCTTTGCCACGTCACCTCTCACAGCTGCGTCCTGAATCTCGTTGCCTTGCTCGGGCCTATGGCATGAGCACGTGATCGTCATCAAAACCAGCACAATTAGCCTGATGGCAGCACGTCGGCGAATTACGAAATGGCTAAGAACAGCGAAGGAACAGAACATAAGACTAACGTCTCGAAATTCCAGAGAATATATACAAGGAACCGAGGTGTCGCAAGGGCGGCCGTGTCGTTGTCGATAAATCTCCGATAACAACAGTAATGCCTCTAAGACGAGGTTCTGGCGTCTAATGAGGCATGCGGAAACATCGTCTGATTATTGCAGCGGGCTCCTGTCTGACCGCCGTCCTGTGCTTTGTTTGGGCATATTCACTTGAAATGCAGCATCGTGCGAATCGTCTTGTGCGCATATGTTATGAGTTTTCAGAGCGCGGGAAGCCGCCGAGCTTGGAAGAAATTCGAAAGGCCTTTGGCTCCGCTTTACAGCAGCTCGGTCCGCGTAGCCACGATGGCTGCGGATATGAAGTAACCGCGTCGAACGAGCTTCTGTATAAGCTTCGCATTGCGCCATATACAAATCTGCGGACGCAGTTCTGGGAAGAAAAGGGAATCATGCAATCGAGCAGCGTCTATTACTACACGATGCCGAACGCCAACTTGTCTGTTTTAGTGAAATATTGCAGGGCTTGTGATCCGCCGAATTTGTATCCGTATGAAAACGCTTCAACGTTTTTCACGGGCTATGTCGAAATTGATCTTAGTGCTCCTGACGTGGCAAGAAAGAAAGCTTTCGGGATGAATACGTCATGTCTCATCAGGTGGAGAGGATGTGACAGCACCGCACAATTGCTTCCCACCGTATGGCAGAAGGCCGGGCAGAACACCGTTCGCTGCATCATCCCTAACCGCGAAGGCGCATTCGATCTCCTGCAAATGAAGTAGCTGGCGACAAGTCACCATAGAACTCATTGACCCACCTAGGAGAGTTGAACCTTTAACGCACACAGCTACAAAAAAGCGGCCGGGGAGGAGTCTCCGGCCGCCCAAGTTGGGCTACAAGCAGCCCTTCACACAGCCATTGCTTCGAGCGCAGTCCGGTTCTTGATTACCAGTGTTGCGCCATCCAGCCTGATCAGATCCTTCTTTCTCAGTTCGCTCAGCAAGCGCGTGACAGTCTCGCGCGATGCTCCGATTCGTTGTGCCATTTCTTCGTGAGTGACCGGGGCTTGAATTCGAAACTCGCGATTTTCTTTTTCAACCCCAGTCATCCACGACAGCAACAACCGCGCCAGCTTTCCGGAGGAGGAACGGGCAAGTACAAGTTCATGTATTTCGCGATAAGCATATTGAAACTCGCGGCTGACGGCTTGCGCGGAACGGAGTCCCAGTTCTCCGCTCCGCTCCATAAGCCGGAGCAGCCCATCTGCGTCAACGAAGTTGACCAGAGAAGGCTCCAACGTCTCGGCAGTGATCTCGTAGGCTTCGCGAGAGATCACCGCACTTAATCCCATTACTTCGCCAGGTTCGACTATCTTTAAAATTAGAACTTTCCCTTCCCGCGAGGTGGTGGAAAGTTTCACCTTACCCGAGCAAAGCACGAAAGCTCCGCGCGGCATTTGCCCCTCGATAAAGAGGATGGCTCCTCCGGGATAAGTAGCCAGGTGACTGGATGCGCTGAAGGATTTAAGCAGGTCACTCGACAGCTGACAGAACCAACTCTCTTTCCGTAGCGGACAATGCATGCAGTCCTCAACGATCGGCAGCCCATATGGCGTGATCATGTGGTTCCCTTTCGTCGGCTGTTCAATTTCTAGTGGGGTAATCCCTGCCAGCATTCTTAATCCATTGCGCGTGCGACGCAGATCACGTACCAGCAAACGCCCATCCTCAGTTTCAGCAAGAAGTTCGGCAGCCAACGCCCGAGCTCCGCGATTGTTTGAGCGCATGGCCTGCACCAGCTCCCAGCCTGATGAGGTTTCTGCGTGCTTGTGCCAACGCAGTCCGCAATAAAAAAGATAGAGAGGATCGAGCTTGACCGGGATCCGTCCTGCACATGGGCGGCGACCGGCGGGCGAATAAACCGGCAAGAGCGGCGTCGAAACCGACCGGCAGGGCTTTTTGACCGCAAGCCCCGTGAGGGCGGCAATTGGAACCTGAGTGTGACTGCCGGAGGTAAGCCCCAACGGCCCCTGCAATGGCATTTCGCACTTCCCCTAATCTCGCGAATACTATGACTAAAGCACTCTGGATACCAAAAGCGACTAGCTTCGTAAGTATCCAAAAACACTGCATCGGGTCGCAGCTTTCTACATGCCACAACGCACTTGATACTGTTCGTCGCCGATTGGACGGCAGAGTCGCCGATTTTCGTCGGCAAGGGGTGGCTGGTTTAAGGCTTCGAAGGTTCAAGTTTCAAAAAGCTTTCAACACTCAAAGCTCAAGCAAACCAAAACCTTGAAATTTAGAACCCTTGGAACCCTGAAACCTGAAACATTGAATCCAGATTTCAGCTCGCGTATTCTTCCCGTGTAATCCCCAATCGCTGCATTTTGGATTGCAGAGTAGTCCGCTTCATACCCAATCGGGCGGCGGCGCCGTGTGAACCGGAGATGACGCCAGCAGATTGCCGCAATACCTGCACAATGTACTGCCGCTCAAGTTCTTCGAGTGTGCCCTGCGGACTAATACTGCCGGAAGCAGACGGCGTTTCGGATATCCGGTCGTCCACTATCGCGCCTAGTTCATCAACCGGGACCCGTAGGCTCGGCCCGTCGGTCAAGATTACCGAGCGCTCCATGAAATTTTCCAGCTCACGAACGTTGCCCGGCCAGTGCCATTGGCGCAACACTTCCATTGTTTCTGCTGGAATGCTCTCGATGCTTTTGTTCATACGCGTAGCGAACTTCTGCACAAAATAGTGCACCAGCATAGGAATGTCTTCCGAGCGCTGCCGTAATGCAGGTAGTCGAATGGGAAAGACGTGCAGCCGGTAATACAGGTCGCTGCGAAATTCATGGTTGGCGACGGCTTTTGAGATTTCGCGGTTGGTGGCAGCTAAGATTCGCACCTGCACGCGGATTGTTCGAGTTCCGCCCAGCCGTTCGAACTCCTGGTCTTGTAGGACACGAAGCAGTTTAGGCTGCAACTCCAACGGAATCTCTCCAACCTCGTCCAGAAACATGGTGCCATTGTGTGCCAATTCAAGCCGGCCGATCTTCTGGCTGACCGCTCCTGTAAAGGCGCCTTTTTCGTGGCCAAAGAGTTCGCTTTCCAGCAGTCCTGTGGGAATTGCGGCACAGTTCAATTTCACAAAATTGCCGGCGGACCGCGGGCTCAATTTGTGAATAGCCCTTGCCACTAACTCTTTGCCAGTGCCGGTTTCTCCCAGGATCAGAACTGTGGCCACGCTCGGCGCGACTGTTTTCACCTGCTGCAGCACATTGGCCAGGGCGCGGCTTTTGCCTACAATCTCCTGAAGATCGAATGCGCCGTGAACGCCTTGCTGAATGGCTATGGCCTGTTTGGCTATTTTCCCCTTCAGGTTAGAAATTTCCTCACCGACCCGGAAGGTATCCACCGCGATCGCTACTTGTCCGGCCACTTGCTGCAGTAACTCGATTTCGGCCTGGCTGAATCCGCCTTCCTTCTTGCTGGCTATGTTCAGACTGCCCAGGGGACCTCTTTCACTGATCAGCGGCAAACAACAAATCCAGCGAAGGTCTTCTGCCAGCACTTTCTTGGTAAAGTCGGAGCCTATTTCCTCCAGATCTTTCGTGCTGAAGAGTCTGGTTTGTGCCGTTTGGATTGCGATCCCGGCGGGACACTCTGAGACTCCAGCGGCACCCTCCGCCGTAATCAGACCTCGCCCGCCGGGGAAATCCAATGCCTCAATTTGCATAGTTCCGGTAGTCGCGTCATACAGAGTTAAGTACGCGCAGTCCTGTGCCGTCAATCGCCGTACGCACGCTGATACGTCCTGCAATAACTTCTTTGAATCCTGGCCGAAGGTGAGAGTTCGGCTCATTTCCAAAAGCGTGTGAAGCCGCTCCTTCTCAAGCTTTGCGGTTTGGTGAGGACGTCCGCTTTCAACTGGCATCCCCGGCTCGCGATGCCATTTTTCCGCAGTTCGTTCTGCCTCTGCTGGGTTCTTGGGCGATCCCAGGAGATACGAAACACCGGGAAGATGATCGCCCGCCTGCCGCGGGCCCGTAATGGCCGGGAACATCTGGTGTAGATTGGCCCGCGATGCCACCAGCGCACCTTGTATTTGCAGGATCGTCTCCAATTGTTCCTGCTCTCTCCGCAGGGCCTCATGAGCTTCTGCGCTGCGCTCTGAAAGCTGCCGGCGAAGAGCCGCGATGTCCTGCATATGTTCTTCTTCGGCTCTGAGCGCCTGTTTGATCACCGACACGTCCAACGACAAAGTGGTTTCCAGCGCGAGTCCGACGAGGCTAGCCAGGCGTTCCAGAAAGTACAGGACTTCGTCGTCGTAGTGCGTGATCTTCACGCTTCCTAAACACAGGGCCCCCAAACGCCGTCGAGCCGTGGTCATCGGCAAAATGACCAGCGAGTGAAAACCCCTGCTGCCGTAAAGATCCAGCACCTGCTGGAACCGGGTATCTGGCTGCATGTCCGAGATGACAAGCGTCTGTTGTTGAGACCAGACCCATTCTGCACAACATTCGTTGCTCGAAGATCCCGTCGCTTGCGGAGCCTGAAGTTCTTCGTCGACCATATGCAGTCGCATCAAATCTGCCTGGTCGTCACGAATCGAGTAATTCAGGAAATTGAAATCGAAAAGCTCGCGCAGGCGCTGAGAAAGCTCTTGCAGGAGATCAGGAAATCCGCGCCGCGCCGCCACGTCGGTGACGTGCAGCAGGACCTTGTAACGACGAGAAAGCTCGTCGGAACTGGGCTGGCTGGCACTATCTAAAGGACGTTCAGGAACCTTTTGCATCGTTTCACCTTCTCCCCTCGATGCAAAGGCCGTCTTGTTAGCTGGTGGATAGTAATACAGAAACCACGCTAGAAGCAGGATCGCACAGCATTCTCAAAAAAAAGTATGGCACTTTATGGCTAAGGTGCTCTTGAATTTGTCGCACGCGTTACCTCTTCGGTGCATACCGATGTTCGTGATTGGGCGCAAAGCGAGTTGATAACTTTAGTGTAAATAGCATTTTGTGGGTTGCCGTATAATTTGGATATCCCCATGAAGGCTTACGTGTACGTTTCGCTGAAGCGGAGCGTTCTGGATCCCCAAGGCAAAACGATCCAGGGTGCGCTCCAAAAACTGGGTTACCAGGGGTTGCACGACGTTCGTCAGGGCAAGTTTTTTGAGCTGACGCTGGATGGCGGGCTCGACAAAGCCCAGGCGGAGAGCGCAGTTGGCAAGATCGCCCGTGAAGTTTTGACGAACCCGGTTATCGAAGAATTTCGGTATTCAGTTGAAGAATAACCGTCGCAAGTTCGCGTTCAGTTCCTCCCCACAAATTAAGCAGGAGTCGGCAGCATGTGCGGAATTGTCGGATACGTTGGCAAGAAGCGGGTCGTTCCGGTCATTCTGGATGGCCTCAGGCGGCTGGAATATCGCGGCTACGATTCTGCCGGGATCGCGGTCTGCGGCAACGGTGAAGGCCTGCAGATTCGCCGCGCCGAGGGTAAACTCCGCAATCTGGAAGAAGTGATCCGGCTGAAACCCTTGGACGGAACCTACGGAATTGGCCATACTCGCTGGGCCACACACGGCCGACCCACTGAGGAGAATGCCCACCCTCACCGCGATTGCACCGGCCGGATCGTGGTCGTGCATAATGGAATCATCGAGAACTACATTTCGCTGAAGCGGAAGCTCTCCGAAGAAGGCCATAAATTCACCACTGAAACCGACACCGAAATCATCGCCCACATGATCGAGAAGTACTACGTGAACGCGGGAAACGGGCATCACCCGTCGCTCGAAGAGGCTGTGCGTAAGACGGTCACGCAGCTGACGGGGGTTTTCGCGCTGGCGGTAATTTCGGTTGATGAGCCCAATAAAATTGTCGCCGCCCGCAATGGGCCGCCGGCGGTCATCGGGCTGGGAAAAGATGAATACTTCGTAGCCTCCGACGTACCCGCGATTCTGTATCACACTCGCGATTTATTTTTCCTGGCTGATGGCGACCTGGCAGTCATTACGCCGGAAGGCGTGCGCCTCACCGACTTCAACGGTCAGCCCATCGTTCGCCAGGTGCAACACGTTACCTGGGACCCGATCATGGCGGAAAAGGGCGGCTTTAAGCACTTCATGCTCAAAGAAATTTATGAGCAGCCGCGGGCGGTTCGGGACACCACTTTAGGCAGAGTCTCGCAGGAAACCGGCCACGTCTTCCTCGATGAAATGGAAATCACCGAAGCCGAGTTCAAGGCAGCCAAGAAAATTAACATCGCCGCTTGTGGCACCAGCTGGCACGCTGCCCAGGCCGGCAAGTTCATGATCGAGCGACTGGCGCGAATCCCGGTCGAAGTCGATTATGCCAGCGAATGGCGTTACCGCGATCCCATCGTTCCCAGTGACACCATCACCCTGGTGATTTCACAGTCCGGCGAGACCGCTGATACCATCGCCGCCCAGCGCGAAGCTAAAGCTAAAGGATCGAAGACACTCGCCATCTGCAATGTGGTTGGATCGATGATCACGCGCGAAGCTGCAGGCACCATCTACACGCACGCCGGCCCGGAGATCGGGGTCGCGTCAACGAAAGCTTTCACCGCGCAACTCACGGCGTTATATCTCTTCGCGCTTTACATCGGCCAGGTTCGTGGCACGCTCTCCGGCGATCAAGCCAGGGACGCCGTCCAGGAATTGACGCGCATTCCCGGCAAGCTCGAACATCTGCTCACTCACGAAGAAGACTGCGAAGATCTAGCCAAGCAATACGTGCGCTCTCAGGATTTCCTGTTTCTCGGTCGCGGCATTCATTACCCCATCGCACTTGAAGGCGCGCTCAAGCTGAAAGAGATTTCCTACATTCACGCGGAGGGTTATCCCGCAGGCGAAATGAAGCACGGACCGAACGCGCTCATCGATGAGAACCTGCCGGTGGTGATCATCGCCACGCGCGACCCTAAAGACTCGCTGTCGATGGTTCGCTACGAAAAGACTGCATCGAACCTGAAGGAAGTAAAAGCCCGCTCCGGTCAAGTGATAGCTCTGGCCACCGAAGGCGACGAGGAAATCAAGGAAGCCGCCGACCACGTGATTTATATTCCCGCAGCGCCCGAAGAATTGCTACCCATCCTTGAAATTGTTCCGCTGCAGTTGTTGGCATACCACATCGCTGTGCGCCGCGGCTGCGATGTCGATCAACCAAGGAATTTGGCCAAGTCGGTGACTGTTGAGTAGGGAGCGGACGGTCAGTATTCCGCTGGCTCGACATCGGTCTTTCTGAAGTCATCCCCTTTGAAAAGCAGCGGCTCGCCTTTTTCTTTCGCTAATGCGTAGGCGAAGCAATCGCCCAAGTTCAATCCTGCCTTATGGCGCCCTTTGCCAAAGTCACGATAGGCTTCACGTGCAAGGATGGCTTGTTCTGGGGTAACCCCTTCGATGATAGTATGCGTCCGGAATAATAGGTCATCGAAGCCCCGGCTAAGAATCGGGTCATGCCGGCTGTCGATAACAACAGCGGCTTCGACATAGCTAACCGCTGAGATGCGACGAATCGATGCCTCTTCTATTGCATCTGCCATTGCGTCAGCTTCGCGCTCGCGACGCAGAATGGCCACAATTACTGAACTGTCGATAATCATTTGAAAAGACCATTCTCGTCATATAACAATTCATCAATGTCAGGCAGAGGTTTTCCCTTCAACCTCGCAGAGCATTCCTTGCTGATCTTGCGAATCCGTGCGGCCATGCCTTTGCCCTTCACACGATCCAGCTTTTCCCGCAGGGCTTCTGTTACCGCTGTGCTCATGCTCTGCCCTGTCACCTCCGCCAATTTTTGCGCTAAGCGATGCGCCTCTTCATTCTTGATATTCAGGCTCATGGCAGAATTCTACCATATTGTTCTACCTTTCTACCGAGAGCGGCTAATACCGAGATCAGGTCCACAATCGCCAAGGCCCACGCCGCGAATACCGTATTCCCCACCCACATCGGCGCAGCCCCAATCCTACGCAGCACGAACGGGAGAAAATTCCACGTCGTGATGTGCTGATAATCCCACTGGTCGTAACCCATGGAATCGGTATTCAAACCCCATGCGTCCATTTTGCCCAGCGCAAAAGCGACAATGTTCTTAAACCGCAACCAGATCACCCACTGCGGATGCCCGAAATCATCTCCCTGATAAATTTCCAGTGGCAACCAGAACGCCAACGACGCCAACTGAATAATCAAGCTGCTCACGATGAGCAACAGGCCAATGATCCAAACCGGTCTGCCCAGATGGGAGCGGAATTTCAAAAGCAGCGGGACCGAGATGAACCCAACCAGTTCCACCGCCGTCGAGACGTAACGATCTCCCCAGGCAAAGTTACCGCTCCATTCGTAGTACCGCGCGTAAAGGCAGATGTAAGCAAGGACAAGCAACAGGCTCGAAATCACATATGCCTTCACACTAGCGCTGAAATGCCGCCACAAAATAATCGCTAACAAAATCGTCAGCACAATTAACGGATCAAACAGGAAGATCGATTTCTCCGGCGAAATCAGCGGGCCCAGAAATCCGGCGTGAAAAGGAGTCGTCCAAGGATAGTTCGCCGGCAAACTCGGGTCCTGCAAACGTCGCTCAATCGTGAAGTAATGGACGTACGTCGTCGTCCAGTTTCCAAAGCGGTAGAACTGATAGAGGCGGTCGAGGCATAGGAAGACTAAATAGATAGGGACAGCCGTTTTTGTATATACAAGCGCGCGCCGCCAAAACCCTTGCACGACATGAGTCGAGCTTTGCTCGACCGGACGGGCGTGGACGCCCGTCCCCACACTTGCATTGCCGGGCGTCAATCCTCGCTCAAACCAAAGAACCAGCAGCAGAAAAACAGTCACCGTTATTAAATCCAAACCGGTGGTCAGCCGGGTCAGCAGATTCAATCCCAAGGCGCCTGATCCAATCAACAATGCCTTCCTGCTTCCCGACCGCAACCATTCGTACTGATAGCAGAACCCGGTCAGGGTGAGTAGGCAAATGTAATTGTTCTCCATCATGTTCTGCGTGTAGTGCAGGTGAGTGGTACAGAAGAGCAGCGCAAGAACGCCGGCAACCGATTGCCGTACGTCGAATCCCAGCAAAAGAAGAAAACGGAAACAGACCAGCCCCGTCAAAACGTTGAGCAGCACATTGACCGAGTAGGTGACGAAAATGTTGCGCACCGTGGGATCATTGTCGTCGTAATCATTAAAGATCGGCAGCTTCGCTATTCCAGTGCCAATTATGTCGAAGGGAAGCATCAGCAACGGCTGACCGATTCCATACCAGTCATAAAGTTTGCCCCCGCGCCCGTGCACGCCAAATTCCGGATACTCGTTAGGAAAAACCGCAGGTTCTGAGGTCCAGAAAGAGTGCGCAGTTTGCAAACGGTGCATGGTGTCCGCCGACCCTAATTCGCCGGACTGCACTACACACGCTAAAAGAGCAGCCGTAATGCAAAGCAGCAATCGGGGATCGCGGCGAGTGGCATTACGCATTTCTCAGCCATCATATATGTAAGTGACGGATGCCCTCCCCCGACCCGAACTCCTCAACGCAGTTTTCCTCTTGCGCTCACAAGCCAGACTGCGTGAACATGACTGAAGGTTCCCACCTTCGCGAACATGGCTTCGACCGCTACAACCCGGACTGGAAAGCCGCTCTCTGCTTCGGCATTAAAGCTGCGCCTGCTCAAACGGCTGCGCTGCACGTTGAAGTACGAAAAAATAGCCTGGGGATCGGGAGCGAAACTGGTTGCTGGCGTCGACGAGGTAGGCCGCGGATCGTTGTTTGGCCCGGTAGTAGCCGCTGCTGTGGTTTTGGATCCGGGCTATCGAATTCGAGGCCTTCGCGATTCGAAACTATTGCTGGCCGAACGCCGCGAAGTACTCGCCGAGCGCATTCGTCAACACGCCGTGGTTTGGGCGGTTGCATCGGTTGATGCCGCCCGCATTGATCAGATCAATATCTATCACGCCTCACGGCTGGCTATGCACGAAGCGGTTGCTCAACTCACTCCCCAAGCCGATCATCTGCTGATCGACGCCATGCGGCTCGACTGCGAAGTCCCGCAACAGCGCATCATTCACGGTGATGCATTATCGGTTTCAATTGCCGCTGCGTCGATTATCGCCAAGGTCCATCGCGATCACATGATCAGCCAATGGGACCCGGTCTTCCCGGTGTATGGCTTGGCTTCGAACAAAGGCTACAGCACTCCCAAGCACCTCGCGGCTTTGCGCGAGCATGGGCCCTCACCACTGCACCGGCAATCTTTCGCGCCAGTCTGGAACGCGCCGGTTCCGCAAGAAATGCTGGAATTCATGCTGCAAGACGACGGGGTTCCCTCGGAACAGACCGCCTAATCACACCTTACGCTCCCGCCGCGGCAGCATGCTCCTCATGTGACATGGCCAGTTTCTCGCTGATATGTTTCGCGAGTTCCTCGATTTTCTGCACGCGAGTTCGGGTCACGTCGCTAAGTGCCGGCTCCTCTAATGCCACTCCGCAGGAAAGCAGTAGCACCGTGACATCGTCCTTCAGTTCGTCCCGCAGAGCCTGCCGAGCGCTGTGGCGCGCCAATACCGTTTCCAGGCCGCGCCGCGATAAAGCCGCGCGAAGTTCGCGCAGAACTCTCTCCACACCGCTGATTCCGAAGTTAACGAACACCGGTACGGCCATTCCAAGATGATCGAACACTACGCTGGTCGGTTCGGGCTCGGCCTCCGTGATCCATTGATCAACAACCACCGCGGAAAACTCGCCTGACCGCAATCGCTCAACGCCTTCGTGCAGACTCGACGCGACCTGCACCGCTTCCTGCATGGTGTGTTCAATGGCGCTGGCGCATTCTTTGGCCTTACCGGAATTCCAGATAATGAGAATCATGCCTGTTGCTGGTGCAACTGGGAGGCCAAATTTTACTTATGAAAACAAAGCACTACGCTTGGCTCGGCCGCTCGGCGGCTCTTCATTTTGGGACAGCAGTTCCGTTTTGACTACAGCTCCGCGCCATATTCCTTCAACTTGCGGTAGAGCGTCGTCTTACCAATACCCAACATTCGCGCCGCCATGAGTTTGTCGCCGTTCAGTTGTGCGATCGCGCTCAATATGGTTTGCTTCTCCAGATCGACTAGGGGAAGAATTCTGCTCTCGGCAGCTTCCGCCACCAGCCTGGCGGGCGCCCCCGTAATCGCGCTGGGCAAATCCACCACGTGAATTACAGCGCCCGACGTAATGGCACAACACCGCTCCAGGCAATTCTCCAACTCCCGCACATTTCCTGGCCAATCGTAAGCCAGCAGTGCCCGCATCGCGTCGTCGCTGACCTCGTGCACCCGCCCGGAGTTCTGCGAGAGGCGCTCAAGTATATGTCCGGCCAACAGAGGAATGTCTTGCCGCCGCTCGCGCAATGGCGGGATACGCAAAGAGAGAACATTCAACCGAAAATACAGATCACGGCGGAAAGAACCGTGCGCCACGGCATTTTCCAGGTCGCGATTGGTCGCCGCCAGTATTCGAATATTTATGGGCGCAGTCTTCGTGCTTCCTACTGGCCGAATCTCCTTTTCTTGGAGCGCGCGCAACATCTTCGCCTGCAGGTCCACCGGCAATTCGCCGACTTCATCCAGAAAAACCGTTCCACCCTCGGCAATGGCGAGCAGCCCTGCCTTGGACTGCATCGCTCCTGTGAATGCACCTTTGACGTAGCCAAAGAGTTCGCTCTCGATCAGCGTCGGCACCAGCGATCCGCAGTCCACCGGGATGAACGGCTTATCACGATAGGGCCCGGAATGGTGGATCGCCCTCGCCACCATCTCTTTCCCAGTACCGCTTTCGCCCAGGATCAGCACCGGATGCGCACTATGCGCGGCCTTGGCGATGATGCGGTAGAGTTTATCCATTTCGGGAGCACGCCCGATGATGCTCCCAAAGCCCTGCTTCGACTTGATTTTCTCGCGCAGAATGCGATTCTCGGTATTCAATTTCAGATGGGCGGCCACTCGCTCCAGCAATAGCTTCAACTCCTCCAGGCTGAAGGGCTTCGTGACCAAGTCATACGCACCCGCCTTCATCGCCTGCACCGCAGATTCCACCGTGCCATGCCCGGTGATCACAATCACCTCAATGTCTGGCCGCCGGCTCTTGATCTGGCGCAGGATTTCGAGGCCGCTTGTCCCGGGCAACTTCATGTCCAGCAGGACCACGTCAATGCTTTGCGATTCCAGCAGGCGCATTGCCTGGTCGGCCGAGTCTGACGCAGCGGCGCGATATCCGAGTACCAGCGCAGCCTCGCGCGCAGCCTCGCGCACGGCGCGTTCGTCATCAACAATCAACAGGTTCAACAATGCCGAATTTTCACTCGCACGCAACACTGGCGGCAAGAATGAGGTCGGCGCGATGGCAGCAGTCATGAGGGTTCTCAATTCCGGAAGCGATTTCCCTGAGTGAACCCACACGAGTCCAAACGCGGAAAAGACATCCTTGTTTGGGAATTGTAGGAACTTACATTTCTCCTGTTTAGGACGTCTGGACAGGTCGATGGTGACCGCTGAACGCACGCAACCTGTGCAAAAGGCACTCAGCCCTCTATTGCGCTTCCCTTTGTAACTCTGTGGCCCTCTGTGGTGAACCCTTTAAAAACCTTAACCACAAAGAACACAGAGTTTCACAGAGAAAAACCACAGAGTTTCGCAAGGACCAGCCCGCGCCGAATTCCCCTGAACGGTGATGCCGCGGGCTTCCGCGAATCGTTCCAATTGCTTACGAACCAGCAGCTAGTTCGTCATCTCCGAAAGGGCCTGCAAAATCTCTCCCGGATCGGGGCGCTCGGTGTAATCGGGATTCGCACATGCGTATTGGATCGTCGAATTCTGATCCATTACGAAGACCGCAGGAATGGGCAACTCCCAACTGCTGTCGCCGTTCGCAAATGGCAAGTTCACAAAAGCGCGCTCATAAATTTCCTGTTGATATGGCGGTACGCGATAAACCAGTCCAAATTGTCTCGCGACCTTACTGCCTGCATCGCTGAGAACTGGAAAACGTAAACGATGCTGGTCAGCCATCAGGTAAGCCTGGTGTACGGTTTGAGAAGAGACGCCGACCAATGATGCCCCCAACGCCTGAATTTGTGGATAGACGGTATTCATTGCTTCCAATTGGGCAACGCAAAATGGGCACCAGCGTCCACGAAAGAAACACACGACCAGCTTGCCTTTATGTAATAGGTCCGCCGCTCGAACCAGCATTCCATTTTGATCCGCAAGCTCAAACTCCGGGGCATTATCGCCAGAGTGCAGCGCCCGCTTAGCAATTCCAGAATCTCTGATTTCCGCAATTGCGCGTTTGTGGATAGCCTGAATCTCCGCCGGAACATACTTTGCAATCAGTTCCTTGCGTTCAGCAAAGACTTCGGCCAGAGATCTCGATTCCCTTCCATCTGCAGATTCTTCCAGTGAACGCCACTTCATGAAATCTCCGTTTCACAGCACCCGAAATTACATAAAAATTTTAGAGCAATACCGCAATTCACCTGCGGCAACTAAGGGAGTTCCCCACCGTCATAATGCATCCAATTGCCCGCCACATCGAAAATCAGCATTGAGGCACAATCATGTCACATAAACCACGAGTGCTATTTCTCGATGACGAAGAAAGCATCCGGGCGACGCTGCCGCTGATGCTGGAAGCCTATGGTTTTGCAGTCACGCCCTGTGGGACTGTGCCCGATGCGCTACGCCTTATCTCCCAGGAAAAATTTGACGTGCTCATCGCCGACTTAAATGTCGGCAATGCCGGAGACGGGTTCACCGTGGTCAGCGCCATGCGACGTACTCAGCCGACGGCAGTGAATTTCATTCTTACTGGATATCCGGCTTTCGAGACCGCCCTTGAAGCCATTCGTCAGCAAGTTGACGATTACCTGATCAAACCCACGGAAATTGAATCGCTGGTACAAGCCATCCAGGCAAAGCTCACAGACAGAAAGCCAACTCACGGAATTCAGCCGAAACGCTTGCCCGATATTATCGAGCAGAACATGGACTCGATCGTTAACCAGTGGCTGACCGCAGTGAACAGAGACCGCGAAATCGCCGCCATTCCCCTCTCCGACTCCGATCGCCAGGACCATGTTCCCCGCCTTTTGCTGCAAGCGCTGGAAAGAGCTCGCGGAAAGCAGCTTCCACCTGAATATACCGATGCCGCCCAGCTTCATGGCGCGGTCCGTCGCAAGCAGGGATACACAGTGCCCCTTGTGGTGCGAGAGGCCAAGATGCTGTTTCGTGTTCTGGCAGACTGCGTACAGCAGAACCTGCTCGCAATCCAGGTGAGCTATCTCATCCCGGACATGGTCAACGTTTGGGACACTGTCACCAATGAACTGGAAATTTCGGTAAAGGCGTTTGCTGCCGACACAAGTGATTCACATGTTGGGGAGAAAACGGCGCCAGCGGCGTCTCGAGCCCGTAAAGCACCTCGCTTAGCCCAAAGTTAGGTCCGGAAAAACCGCATCGGAGAAGCGCGAGGCTCAAAACAGCTAGTGCGACTTTTGACTGTCCAGATACTTATCAAGCGCAACTTCGAAGTACATCAGCTCATTTCCGGAAGAATTGCGCACTCCCGTCAAATAAAATCTCGCTCCCGCCAGGGGATTGGAAATGTCTGCAACATCAAAGAACAGAAATCCGATTTGTGAACTGCGCGGCTCCACTGCCTTGGCTCGAAACTGCGCGCTTTGGATTTCGCCCATCTCTTTCGAATTCAGCCCACCTTTCGCCTTCTTGGTCGGAAAGGGGACCGGGTAGTGTGTGCCTGAGGCGTTGGGATGAGAAATTCGCCTCACAATATCGTCCTCATTGTCGGGGGTCAGCTTGGTACGGTCTGAGGTAACAAGTTCCGCTTTCATATCGGCGAGCTGAACAGGACTGTCAGAATCGTTCGTAATGATCAGCAATACCGGAAGCAATTCGTGCTCGCGGTACTTGATTACGAAAATGCCCTCTTTCGCGGGCGTGTCGTATGGATCGACGGCTACCGTGACATTCTCGTTGCCGTGGTGATCATGAGCTGGAAAGCTGAAGGCTGGCTGAGCCTTGGGCATGGAGAATTCTTTCGCCGCCAGGCATGCGAGAGGAGTCGCCACCGCCAGGCCGGCGACAATCCAGAACCGGGATTGATGAAAGTGCTTCATAGGTGTTTAAGGGTAACGTGAATTATAGGATGCTGTGCAACATTCCTTTTGGTGCCCGGTTTTTCCTTTCAAAAAGGCTCCCCATCGTCCCTGGTAGAGTTACAATAAAGAGAGCTGAATACCCCTTTTTTCTGGATGTTTATGTCGAGAGTCTTCTTTCGCCTTATTCTTGCCGCAGCTGTTCTAGCGCCAGCGGTTCTTTCCGCCGACACCGTGGTTGAGGAGATCATCGCGCGGGTCAACAATCAGATTGTCACTCGCACCGATTACGAGCGTGAGCAGCAGCAACTCAAAGACGAAGCGCAACAGCAGGACCCCGCTAACGCTGCAAAAGCCGTCGCTCAAGGCCAAAAAGACGTGCTTCGCGGTCTGATCGACCGCGAGCTTCTACTCGAAAAGGGTAAAGATATCGGTATCTCCGCCGACACCGAACTCATCAAGCGCCTCGACGAAATGCGCAAGCAGATGAAGCTCGACACCATGGAAGACCTGGAAAAGGCGGCCACCGCGCAGGGCGTCTCATTTGAGGACTTCAAGCAGAACATGCGCACCGAGATCATCACGCAACAGGTGATCCAGCGCGAGGTAGGTTCCCGCCTCAACATCAGCAAAGATGATGAGCAGGCGTTTTACGAACAGCACAAATCTGAACTCGCCCGGCCTGAGGAAGTGAAGCTCAGCGAGATTCTGGTTTCGACTGAGCAGGCCGGCGATGATCAGGGCAAAATCGCTGCCGCCCAAGCCAAAGCTGATGACTTGTTCAAGCAGATCAAGGCGGGCGCGAACTTTGAAGATATCGCTAAGAAAGAATCGCAAGGCCCGTCTGCGGCTCAGGGTGGTGATCTTGGATTTTTCGAGCGTGGCAAGCTTGCCAAGCAGCTTGAAGATCTTACATTCGGCATGAAGAAGGACGAAGTTTCCAATGTGATCCGCACCAAACAGGGATTTGTGATTTTAAAGGTGACGGAGCATCAGAGCGCCGGCATTCCTTCGTTCAATGAAATTGAACCGCGCTTGCAGGAAGCCGTTTATATGCAGAGGTTGCAGCCTGCGCTGCGCCAATATTTGAAGAAGCTCCGCGAGGAAGCCTTTATCGATATTAAGCCGGGGTACGTGGATACTGGCGCCAGCCCTAACGAGAGTAAGCCTATTGTCACTACCGCTGCCAAGGAAGCGTCGGCCAAAGAGCTCAAAAAGAAAAAGAAATTAGGCGTGTTTTAGGGTAAGCTTTTCGGCAACAAGATTCAGGCCAGAACCGCCTTGGTCCGCCCATTTGAGCTATGAAAGATTTCTTCCTCTCCGATTGCGTCCGCTTTGAGAACAAGGTTATAGTCTCCAGCTTTGTTGTCACCACCAAGCAGGTCAAACCTAAAAAATCCGGTGAACCTTACCTCGCGCTTACCCTCGCTGATCGTTGCGGGCAGATCGAAGCCAAGATGTGGGACAACGTAGAGGAGGCGATCGATTCATTCGAGCAGGAAGATTTTCTTAAGATCAAAGGCCTGCTGAACAAGTACAAGAACCGCTTCCAGCTCACCATTCACAAACTTCGAAAGCTGGGCGATTCCGAAGTCGATTTCGCAGATTACCTTCCGAAGACCACCAAGGATGTCGACGATCTGTGGCGAACGCTGGAGGGATTCGTCAGCTCCATTCGCGAGCCGCACCTTAAAAGTCTGATTCAGTCTTTCATGTCAGACCCGGTCCTGGCCGCTGCCTACCGCAACGCGCCGGCGGCCAAGACCCTGCACCACGCATATATCGGCGGCCTTCTGGATCACGTGGTCTCGCTCTGCCGCTCATGCGATCTCATGTGCCGCAACTACCCGCAGGTCAATCGCGATCTGCTGCTTGCCGGCGCCTTCCTGCATGACATCGGCAAGATCCACGAGCTTAGCTATTCGCGTTCGTTTTCTTACACCAGCCGCGGCCAATTGCTCGGGCACATGATCATCGAGCTCGAAATGCTGCAGGCCAGAATCGCCCAGATTCCGGGGTTCCCGGACAATCTGAAGACCTTGCTCGAGCACTTGATCATCAGCCACCACGGCGAGTACGAGTTCGGATCGCCCAAGCTGCCCATGTTTCCCGAGGCCCTCATGCTGCATTACCTGGATGATCTCGATTCCAAGATGGAAAGCATGCGCGCCCATTTCGAACGCGAAGCAGAGAACGATTCCAACTGGACCACATATAACGCTTCGCTTGGCCGGACGCTCCTGAACACCCCTAAATTTCTTCGGAAAGAGGAGCCCATCGCAGCTGCCGCCGCCGCTTCTGCCACTGAGAACCCAGTGAGCATCAATAACCCTGGCAACGGCAACGGAAACGGTTCCCAGACAATCGAACCTGCGTTGCCGCTCATCGACGACCTGGGTTGACGGGGCGCAGCCACATGTACGTGTACTCTTGTGAGTTGTTGGTTCAGTTCTGATTCTGATATTCATCAGTGACCCCGGAGGTGTTATGAGAGTGCGTTTCGGAACGTGGATATTGAGCCTGACCCTGTTGTTCGCCGTAGGTTGCAACAAACCCAGCCAGAGTAACAATTCCCAGACCCCAGACAATTCGCAGGCCAATAACACTGCACCCGCCCCGGAAAATTCTGCACCACCGCAGCCCGTCACTATGACCGTTCCTGCGGGCAAGGTGCTCACCATCCAGTTGGCGGATGAAGTCGGCTCGAAAATCAGCCAGCCCGGCCAGACCTTCGGCGGAAGCCTTGCCAGAGCGGTTGAAGTGGATGGTCAAGAAGTTATTCCCTCAGGCGCGCGCGTGCGAGGCGAAGTTGTCGATGCCAAGCCCATGGGGCATTTCAAAGGTGGCGCTCTCCTTGAATTAAAATTGGACTCAATAACCGTGAATGGACAACAGCTTCCGGTTAACACTGCGATGCTGACCCAGACCACCAAAGGTAAGGGTAAGCGCACGGGATTATTGATCGGCGGCGGCGCAGGCGTAGGCGCGGCGATCGGCGCGCTGGCCGGCGGAGGCAAGGGTGCGGCGATTGGCGCATTAGCCGGCGGCGGCGCCGGTACTGCGGGATCCGCCTACACGGGCAACAAAGAAATCGTGCTTCCGGCCGAATCCGCGGTGGCTTTCACCTTGAAGTCGCCTCTAAGAATCAGACGATAATTTTGACTTATATTTCCGTCAGCCATCGGGTTTTCCGGTGGCTGACCGACGACGGCTTACTGCTTGGCACTTGACTTCTCTCGATTCAAAATCATCACTTTTGACTGCTACGGCACTCTCATAGATTGGGAGACTGGCATCCTGGGAGCGATCCGTCCCATTCTTTCGGCCCACAATGCGCAGCTCAGCGATGCTGACATTCTTCGAATGTATGGAGAGATTGAGGCCGAAGAGGAGTCTGGCGAATATCAAGCGTACAAACAGATTTTGCACGCGGTGGTGCACGGCTTCGGTACCCGTTTGGGATTTGTGCCTACAGAGAAGGAACAGCGCTCACTGCCAAATTCGCTGGCAAACTGGCAACCGTTTCCTGACACTGTCGCAGCGCTTCGCCAACTCAAGCAAAAATTTAAATTAGGAATTCTTTCGAATATCGATGACGATCTTTTCTCGACCACCGCGCCGCAGCTAGGAATTGAATTTGATCACGTGGTTACCGCTTCGCAGGCGCGAGCGTACAAACCCTCACTTGATATTTTCCGGCTGGCTCGAAAAAAAATCGGTATGCCGCCACAGCAATGGCTTCATGCAGGTCAGAGTATCTATCACGATGTCATTCCGGCGCAGTCGCTGGGGATTGCTACGGTTTGGGTGAATCGCCCGTCGCCTGTGCCTAACTCCGGCGCGGCAAAACCAGCCGTGGGGGAGTCGGACGTTGAGGTGTCGAGCCTCAAAGATCTCGCTGGTTTGATCAGTAAATAGAGTGAACCTATGCTGCTGCAGTCCCGCGACTGTGAGTGTCGCGTTCGGAGAGCTGCTTCATGGCTACCGGTACTGCGAATAGAACTGCTGTAAACACCAGGTCCCCCGCCAGCGTGCCACGGAAAAACGGTACCGCCATCGCGTAACAAGTCATCAGCCCCGACAGAGTCTTCGGGTACATATCATATGCAGCCCATACTGCAAAATTGCTAAGCAGGTAAAAAGAAACCGAAGTGGCTGCCGCCGAACCCATGATCCACAATGGCTTGGTGCGCCCGCGCAAACTGGATCCGAGCCCAAGCGCTGCTGCATACCATGCCCACGTCACCACCAAATCCCAGGTAAAGGGATAGTGATAAACGAACCGGTTGAGCAGTAAGTCTGAGGAGGCCAGCAATACCACGGGAACCCAGAGCTCGCGGCGCGACCTATACGCTCCAAAAAACAGCAGCGAAGCCGCCACTGGAGTAAAGTGCCACGGATGGGGCATGAAGCGGACGGCAACGGCGAGCACAACAAAAATATAAGCCAGCATGAATCACCTCGGCAGGGTCTGTATATGCGAGACTCGTGTCCCACAGAACCCACCTTTGATTCTGGCGGCTGAGAGCCGGAACGTCAAGTTGGGATTCAGCGCGATCTGCCGGCGAACCGTGCCTCGCTACCTTTGACGCTCAAGATTTCTCGCTGATAGACTTAACTTTCCGAATCTCATCAGGATAAGGGGAATTAGTGCGCGCAGAAGCACGTCATCAGCTAAAACAAGATCGGTTCAGCCGGGCCACCATGCATGCCGCTGAGCAGACGGTACATTGGACCGTCGAGCACCAGGGCAAATTGATCATTGCCGGCATAGTGGTTGCGATCGTAGCTGCCGCCATCGTAGGCGCCTGGTATTACAACGAGCGCCAGGACGAGAGGGCTAGTGTCGATTTCGGCAAAGCGCTTCAGACCTTTGACATGCCTGTGCGGCCTGCCGGGATGCCGGCTCAGCCTGACGCCCCAAGCTTTGCATCAGCCAAAGAACGCTCCACTGAAGCTCACAAACAGTTCCAGGACCTCGTGAGTAAATATCCGCATACCCACGTTGCCGACTTCTCACATTATTTCCTGGGCGTTACCTCGGCTCAACTGGGCGATAACGCGGCCGCAGAACGTGAACTTAAGGCCGTCGCCGATTATCACAACCGCGATCTTTCAGCACTCGCAAAACTTGCTCTGGCGGGTATCTATCGCGATACCAACCGGACCAGCGACGCGGTCAGCCTGTACAAGCAGCTAATGGAAAGGCCATCGCAGACTGTGAGTAAATCAGCTGCCGAATTCCAGTTGGCGGAAACCTACCAGGGCGCAGGAATGACGGCCGATGCCAAGAAACAATACCAGCAGATACAGAAGGAAGCACCCGCGCAAAGCGAAGCCAATCAGCTGGCGTCCGCCAAGTTGCAGGAACTCAAATAAATAGGAAGGTCGGCCAACCGAGCCAGCGGCGAATCGGCTCTGGATGTCATTTGCCGGACTGTTAGCACTCAGATCCGGTGCTAGAATGTGCACCGGGAACAAACCATGGCATTGAAAGCTTTAGTGGTTGATGACGAGCCTAACATCTTAATAACTCTCGGGCTGGTCCTGAAATCCGAGGGTTTCGAGGTGCAGACCGTCTCAACCGTTCGAGCCGCCAAAGCCGTTCTAGCTCAGTCCAGTTTTGATCTGGTGTTGACCGACCTTAGTGTGGAGACTCCAACTGCGGGTTATGACTTGGTCCATGCCGCCCAGGAACAACGCCGAAGGCCAGCGACGCTGGTGATCAGCGGTTTTCCCGACCTGCTCAGTTCCTGGGAAGCAGAGGGCGCAGATGCCGGGCTGCAAAAACCCACCGAAGTTCCCGTGCTTCTGGAGACCATCAATCGGCTCGTAGCAGATCGCTAATTAACAATCCGCTTTCTCCGTTGTCACTTATTCCGAATTCAAGCCCAATCAAAGACGCATCGCACGCGTCTTGAAGCAATCTCACTCACATCACAAGGACAACCTACTTGACCCGGTACGGAGGTAACTTTGATCGCTCCCTCTCTACGCCTATCATGAATCTTGCAGGAGTCCGAACGAACTCTATTGGATTCCAGCTGCGAATCCGACCTGAAGACACGCCTAGCCAATCCCCTACGGCAGGCATTTACGAGACGTGCCATGAAAAAAATTAAGATGGTTTTGGGGCTGGCGGCCTTTTACCTTCTGTTCAGTGCGGGCTGGCAGATTGGCTCCTGTGAGCTGGCCAACATCGAACTGAAAGATGATCTGCAGGACATCGCAACCCAGCTGGGAGTGCGCATCGGCGCTAGTGACATAGCCACGGATGACGAGCTTCGCGCGATGGTTTTGAAAAAAGCCGACAAGTACAACATTTCTCTCGCACCCGACCACGTAATCGTGATGCGCGATGGCTATGGTAAGGATGCCAATACGTACCTGGAAGCCGACTACAGCGTGCCCATCTATCTACCGCACTTCACATTCTCGATGTATTTCAATCCTTCGAGCGCACGCAAGCGGCCAACTTCTTCCATGGCTAGCGACGGCTCGTCGCGATAATTCTTACAACTTCGCTCAGGTTTCCAGTTTGTAAATTCGTTCCATTAATCGCCATTTCTCGCCGGGCTTGGATTGCGGAAGCGCCTGTTGGAACTTCCACATCAGCTGCTCCCATTCTTGAACTTTGGGATTCCGTTCGTCGGCCTTCGCTTTCTTCTCAAAAGAAAAGCTCTCATCAACCTCCATGATCATGAACATGCGGGTGCCTAGCAGGTAAATCTCCATGTCCACGATGCCAGAGTTCTTTATGCTTTCCGTGATCTCGGGCCAGATTTTTTCGTGATATCTGCGGTATTCGGCAATCAGTGCGGAATCGTTTTTCAGATCCAGGGTGAGGCAAAATCTTCGATTTATCATTTCCTATTCAGCGACCAATCCTATTCAGCAACTGAGCTAACCTGGGCTAGGCGTGTATCCGCTGAACCTACGACAGGTTTGTATCCGCTCAGCCCAAAATAAAGGACATACGTCTGGCAGAGCACAGGAACAAAAAATGCCTCTCTAATTGAGCTATGGTCAGAGATAAATCCCATAATCGCAGGGAAGACCGCGCCGCCGATAATCGAAGCTACCAATAACGACGATCCTAATTTTGTGAAAGGTCCAAGGCCCTTGATGCTGAGGGCAAAAATTGTCGGGAACATGATGGAATGGAAAAATCCGATTAAGGCAACTGCCCAAAGCGCCGCCGCTCCATTCCCGGTGAGCACCAATGAGAGGCAGATCAGTGTAGATAGCGCGAATAGGGCCAGCAACCGGGGAGGCGGGACTCTCTTCATCACATATGACCCGGAGAACCTGCCTATCATGAATCCGATCAAATGTAACTTCAGATACAGCGCTGCAGACTTCTGCGGAAGGTCAGGGGAAATATGTTGCGCGAAGCGAATGATAAAACTTGCGACCCCAACCTGCGCGCCAACATAACAAAACTGCGCTACAACACCTTTCACCAAGTGGCCGTATCGCAAAATGCCCTTAAGCTCGCCGACCGTGGAATTTCTTTCCTGACTACGGCCTTGGTCGCCAATTTCGGGCAAATGCGCGAGAGAAATCATGACCGCCACAGCGACAAAGATACCCGCGATAATTAAATAAGGCTCTTTTACTGTGCTGATGACCGTTGCCCGGTAGGTTTCAATTTGAGCTGGGCTCATTAGCCGCAGCTGCTCGGGTGAGTACTCCAATGCTGAGAGGATGAACGCAGCCCCGATAAAGGGCGTAACCACCGCACCCACGGAATTGAATGACTGCGCCAGGTTCAGCCGGCGCTCGGAACTTTCGGCTGGCCCGAGCAGGGTGACATATGGATTCGCCGCGACCTCCAGAATCCCTTGGCCACATGCCATCACAAACAAAGCAAATAGAAAAAAGCCATATACGCGAACCGAAGCAGCAGGGATGAACAGCAACGCACCGGTCGCGCATGTGATCAGCCCGACCACTATTCCCTTTTTGTAGCCAATCTTTTCCAGCAGCCTTCCAGCAGGGACTGCCGAAAGAAAATATCCACCGAAAAATGCTGTCTGAATCAGCGAAGAGCGAAAATCGGTAAGATTAAAGACTTTTTTAAGGTGCGGAATAAGAATGTCGTTGAGATTGACGCCAAGGGCCCACAGAAAGAAGAGCGTGGTGACGAGGATGAACGGGTTTAGATACCGGCGCTCGGTGATAGGCGCAGAAGTTGTCATAGCCTATGTCAGCGCGCGATCCAGATGCACATAGCCGCCGTCTACAAAAATATGCTGGCCCGTCATGTGCCCGGCTCGAGCAGAGACCAGAAATACTACCATCGCCGCAATTTCCTCAGGCGTAGTCATTCTTTCTTGCAGCGGAATTTTAGCAAGAATAGTTTTAAGCTTTTCTTCCGGGTTTGGAAAAGTGTCCAGCCACTGGCGATAGAGGGGCGTCATTACCTCCGCCGGAAGAACTGCATTCACGCGGATGCCGTACCCAAGTAATTCCGCTGCCCATTCGCGAGTCAGCGCCAGAATGGCGCCTTTTGAGGACGCATATCCCGAAGTACCGCCTTGGCCGGTGACCGCCGTTTTCGAACCGATATTCAGAATCGAGCCGCGCGCCTTTTTCAAATGGGGCAACGCGTAATGCGCCATGTTGTAGTAATGCAGCAGATTTCGTCCGAGAGACGCGAGGTACTGCTCAGGGCTTCCATGCTCGAGGCCAACCTTGTCGTTTACTCCGGCGTTGTTGACCAGCGCATCGACACGTCCATGTTTTTCGATAACTTTCTGCACCGCGGAATAGCAACCCTCAGCCAATGCGAGCTCAGCAATGATCAAATCGCTCGTGGGAATTTGGCTGTGCAATCGATTGCCGGCATCGAGGTCGCGATCGATGATCACAGGAATAGCGCCTTCCGCGGCGGCGGTTCGGACAATTGCTGCACCGATTCCCTTAGCGCCGCCTGTCACGACCACAACCTTATTTTTTAATTCGAGATCCATGATGACTCGTCTATCCGTGCAGGTTCATGAATCCGCCGTCAATCAGATAATCCGCGCCAGTTATGAATCCGGAAGAATCTGAGCACAGGAATAATGCCAACGTAGCAATCTCGTCGGGTTCCGCCATTCTCCCGATCGGCTGCGTCTTAGCCAGCTGGTCATACATCTCTTGCTCGCGGCCGGGATAAGTTTTCCGAAGATACCCATCCACAAATGGAGTATGTACGCGCCCCGGAGAAATGCAGTTACAGCGAATTTTAAATGGCAGGTAGTCCCGCGCCACAGAATAGGTCATCGCAATCACCGCGCCTTTGCTGGTGGAATAGGCGAAGCGGTCCTGCAATCCCGCTGAACCCGCGACTGAAGCCATGTTCAGGATGACGCCCCCACCATTCCCTTTCATGTGTCCGACCGTAGCATGAATACAGTTGTAAAAGCCCTTCACATTCACCCGCATCACCTGTTCAAAGTCGGCTTCGGGTGTATTCTCCGCATTGCCGATGTGCGAGATGCCGGCGTTATTTACCAGAACTTTGATGCGATCATGCTGAAAAATTTCGGAAAACCGGGCGACCACTTCGGCTTGATTTCCCACGTCGCAGGCGTGGGCCGAAGCCGTTCCTCCCGCGCTGGAGATTTCGGCTGCGACGGCTTCGGCATCCTTTGCGCTAATATCAACAATGTGGACGACAGCGCCATTGGCTGCAAACTTGTGCGCGATTGCCCGGCCAATCCCACTCCCGCCGCCGGTAACGATTGCCGATTTTCCACCGAGACCAAACTCCCTTGCGCTTCGATCTTTGGTGATCAGAGAGAAACTCCTCGCTTCCAGGGAATGAAATCTTCCTGGTTCTTTTGTTCCGCTTTAGTGCGCACTTCTCCGCTGGCGACTCGAATCACGTAATCCAACACCTGCTCTCCCATTTGTTCGATGGTCGAACCTCCGGAAATGATCGGTCCCGTGTCCACATCGATGATGTCGGGCATGCGCTTTGCCAGCGAACTGTTAGTCGAGAGTTTAACCACTGGCGCGATGGGATTGCCGGTTGGCGTGCCCAAGCCAGTCGTGAACAGGACTACGCTGCATCCGGCCGCTACCTGTGCGGTCACGCATTCCACGTCATTTCCGGGAGTGCACAACAGATTCAGCCCCGGTTCACGCGAATACTCCGGATAATCCAGTACCGCCGTCACCGGCGATGTGCCGCCCTTCTTCGCCGCCCCCGCGGATTTCATGGCATCGGTCAGCAAACCATCGCGCATGTTCCCTGGAGAAGGATTCATGTCGAAGCTGGCGCGCACCGCTCGCGCCCGGTTCGCGTACTCCTGCATAAGATGGATGAAACGGTCGCCGACTTCACGGTTCACCGACCGGTCAATCAGTTCCTGCTCTACGCCGCACAACTCGGGGAACTCCGCCAGGATCGTCCGGGCCCGTAAAGCAGCCAGCAAATCCGAAGTGTGCCCAATCGCGGGATTCGCCGAGAGACCGGAAAAGCCATCCGAGCCGCCACACTTCAATCCCACGCACAAATGGGAAAGATCAGCAGTCTCGCGGGTAAGTTTGTTGGCTTCAGCCAGTCCCTGGAAAGTTTGACCAATTGCACTCGAAAGCATGGCAAACTCGGACCCGCTCTTTTGCTGCTCCAGCACGATCACAGGCTTGTCAAAGTTTGGATTACGCCGGGCAAGTTGCTCTCGTAAAATGTCGGCTTGCGCGTTCTGGCATCCCAGGCTGAGTACGGTAGCTCCGGCGACATTGGGATGATTGATGTACCCGGCAATTAGCCCGCACAGATTAAAGGAGTCTTCCCGCGTCCCACCGCAACCGCCTTCGTGCAAAAGAAACTTGACGCCGTCGATGTTAGGGAACAGCTTGCGGGGCCTCGAGTCGAGGTAGAGCCGCGGCTCTCCGGAACCCCTGACATCCTGGGCTTTTCCTTCGCGATAAAGTTTCGCCAGTTCGGCAACTTGCTGCCGGTAAAGTTGCGGTGCCGCAAAGCCAAGTTCTTCCTCAAAAGCCTGCTTCAAATTCAAAATGTTGCGGTTCTCGCAAAAAACCAACGGCACAACCAGCCAGTAATTTCGCGTTCCAATCTGGCCATCGCCGCGTCGATAGCCGAGGAAATTACGTGGTTTCCATCGCGATACATCGGGGGCTATCCATTTATATTGCGACTGCTTCCCAGCGTATGGCGCAGCTTCGTGATGGATATTCGCGAGCGTCAGCAGCTCGCCTTTTCGTATCGGCATGGAGGCTTTTCCCACCAACACTCCATACATGGTGATGGCCGCACCCACGGATAAATCCTGAGTCGCGAATTTGTGTTTCGCAGGAACGCGGGTCACAAGAGAAAAGCGCGCACCGCCGAATTCCAGCGCTTCGCCCTCCCTCAAATCAGTCAGCGCAATCAGCACGTTATCGCGGGGATCGAGTTGTAGCACTTGTGCCATCAGAATCCGAATGCAAAATTCTAAACTAAGGAGCTCGTAACTCGCGCCAATTAAGTTTCAGCTGAAGCGATTTAATCCGGCTATTCAGACAAAGCAAAGATCAGATAAAGTATTAGCCGGTTCGTCACACTGCATCTTCGTCGTTGCGTCTACTTTCCAATTTTCAGGAGCGTTCATGAAGTTCGGGTGGATTGTTTGTTTCGCCATTGTCATAGCTCAAGTGTTAAGCGCGCAATCCCAAGAAGCCAGGGAAAACCCCGAGGATTCCCACCTGCTGGGCTACAGCGCCCAAAACGTGTCGCAAGAGAAAGATTGGGAAAAGAAGTTTCGCGACGGCGTAGTCGCCGGCAACATTCGCGAAAACATGCGCCGATTGAGCGCCCGCCCTCATCACGTCGGATCACCTTACCAGAAAGACAATGCGGAATGGATTCTCTCTAAATTCAAAGAATATGGATTCGATGCACACATCGAAACCTTTAATGTTTTATTTCCTACACCCAAAGAACGCGTGGTCGAATTGTTAGAGCCGACCAGGTTTGTCGCCAAGTTGCAGGAACCAGTTTTAACGGTCGATCCCACGTCGAACCAGACCGCAGAACAGCTACCCACCTATAACGCCTATTCGATTGACGGGGACGTCACCGCGCCGCTGGTATATGTCAATTACGGCAACCGTGAGGATTACGAAGAACTGGATCGCCTGGGAATTTCAGTTAAGGGAGCCATTGTGATTGCGCGCTACGGCGGCGGATGGCGCGGAATAAAGCCCAAAGTTGCCGGCGAGCATGGAGCTATCGGTTGCGTCATTTACTCCGATCCAAAGGGCGACGGCTACTACAACGGCGACGACTATCCCGATGGCGGCTGGCGTCCACGGTTCGGCGTGCAGCGCGGCAGCGTAATGGATACTGATTATCCGGGCGATCCGCTGACTCCAGAAGTTGGCGCGACCGCCAATGCCAAGCGGCTCTCCGTTAAGGAAGCTAAAACCATCACCAAAATTCCCGTGCTTCCGATTTCCTATGCTGACGCTACTCCGCTGCTCTCAGCTCTCAGCGGACCGATTGCTCCCGAAAAATGGCGCGGCGGCTTACCTATTACTTATCACGTGGGCCCCGGACCGGCAAAGGTGCATTTGAAAGTTTCCTCGAACTGGGACATGAAGCCGCTCTATGACGTGATCGGCACATTGCATGGATCGAACGACGGTCAGTGGGTCGTGCGCGGAAATCATTTCGATGCCTGGGTAAATGGCGCTGAAGATCCCATCTCCGGCCAATCGGCATTGCTCGAAGAAGCGCGCATGCTGGGCGAATTGCACCGCCAGGGATGGACCCCGAAGCGCACCGTCACCTATTGCGCGTGGGATGGAGAGGAGCCAGGCTTACTAGGTTCTGTTGAGTGGGTCGAAACCCATGTGGATGAGTTGAAGAAGCACGCTATCGCATATATCAATTCCGACAGTAATAATCGCGGCTTCATTGATGCTGGTGGAACTCAAGATCTGGAAAGCTTTATCAGCAACGTAGCGCGCGACATTCAGGATCCCGAAAGCAAAATGACCGCCTTCGAACGTGCACACCTGGAAAGCATCGGGAGCGCAAAGAGCCTGGACAAACAGAAGGAACTCCGTGGCCGACATAATCTGGTAGTTGACGCGCTGGGAGACGGCTCCGATTTCACCGCCTTTCAGGACTTTGCCGGGATTTCGACTCTCAACGTCGAGTTTGGCGGCGAGAACGACGGCACCCAATACCATTCGATCTACGATGACTTCTATTGGTATACGCACTTTGTAGATACGGATTTCGTTTACGGCCGCGCCCTTGCGCAAACCGTTGGCACAGCCGCAATGCGTCTGGCGGATGCCGACCTGATTCCGGTCGATTACTCCCCGCAAGCCGAAGCCATTTCGAAATACGAAACCGAATTGGAAAAATTACTCAAAGACAAGCAGGACGAATTTACCGAACGCAATCTCGAACTACAGGAGGGCGTTTTTAAGGCGACCAATGATCCGCGTCGGCCTCTGCAGCCGCCTCCGGCAGAAGCGATACCGCCGTACATGAATTTTGCGCCCATGAAGAATGCCATTGATCTGCTGAAGAAGAGCTCTGATCGGTATTCAAAGGCGCTGTCCAAGTGGCGAGACGGCGGTTCGCCGCAACTGCCGACCGAAAAAGTAGACCTGATCAACGCAGACTTGATTCGAATTCCCAGACTATTTTTGAATGAAAAAGGTCTGCCCGAACGCCCCTGGTTCAAAAATCAAATTTATGCACCCGGAGCATACACCGGCTACGGGGCCAAGCCCATCGCCGCCGTACGCGAATACATGGACGAGAAAAAGTGGAAGGAAGCCGACGCACAAATTCCCGGAGTCGCCCACGTCATCGAGAACGTCGCTGCCGGAATTAATAAAGCAGCCGACGATCTGGAGAGCGCGGTGGCGCGATAAGGCCAGCTATACTCAGCAAAAAAGGGGCGACAAATAGGCGGCCCTTTGCTGGGCCACGCACCACTGAGCGGCCCCACTCTTGGGTACTCTGCAAGAGTGGGTATCCCAAGGCCTTCTCCATTTGGCTTTGCACCCGGAATCTTTCGGGTCCTCGGTTCCCATCCTCCGCACAGAGCCCGAAGGGTGTGGCACCCGCTTTGGTGGTCATGTACACGGGATCAAGAGCCGGGCCGCCCGCCCAGACCAATGTAGGTGCAATAGGACATGGCTCTTGCAGTGAGGTTGATCCGACCGCTATTGGTAGTTGCCGTCTGCTTTATTCCTGTCTTGAACTTGGAGCAGTTCATCGCCTCAAAAACGTCCTCAGTTGGGACGAAAACACTAGGTGGTCGGCGGGGCCGCCGTAAGCCACTGAACTGACAAGAATTGGTCGGCCCTAGCAGACGATTTTCGAACTTTTCTGGAAAATGGCGCAAGTTTTGAACTCGCCTTATTAACGGCTTAGGCTGAATCGGGCCTGATGGGTAGGCTCTGGCAGACGTTTTTGGAACTTTTTCCTTGGGTCGGCATCTGCCTCAATGAGTTCTATAAAAAGGGATGTCAAGAAAAAACTTCTGCCTCGACCGGAGGAGAAGATGTTTGTCTCGAATCCAGCCCACTGTCTGCGGTGCCGCTCGATTCTCCCGAGAGGGGTTGCTCTGGTTGATTTGTTCTTTCTCAGG
>JBOGLH010000159.1:0-6462 GCA_050746025.1 Terriglobales bacterium
TTCTCGTCAAAATCGACAGGATGAGCTTCTAATTCGCGAATTTCAATTAACAAGGGAACCTCCGCGCCCCATCCAAACTTGGTACCGCGAAGGCCGCGGAAGCACATCAAGGCGTGTAACTGACCAAGGGAGCTAGAGTTAAGAATAAAAGGCGTGGAGCGGGCGTGTCAAGAAAAGCGATGAACACCGGCTCCCGATAGAGGTTAAATCGCGTGCGGTCTTCGGACCGTTTCCAAACCTACGCGTGATCGAAAGCAACCGCCAAAGCGGGCGGGATACGCCAGAGTCAGTTCCACTCCAACCAGCAAACCCAGCTTCAATCCGACGAACAAAAACTGCTCCCTGGGTTATCCTCAAATGAATAACTCCTAATTGAATGCCCGAGCTCCAGGAAATCCAACCGTCCAGCGCGAAGAGGTCGCAACCGACACTCGCCCGGATCGATTCATCCTTCGATCAGCATCGAAATCTCTGGGCATATTCCCTGCTGGTATTCGGCTTTCTCATCCGCATTTGGCATGCCAGCGGCACTTTCCTCAACTCCGATGAAGTCATGCACTTCGCTGCCGCCAATCAACCGACCTGGCTGCAGACTTACAAAGTCAGCCTCGCCATTTCGCATCCGCCACTGCTGATCCTCGTTGAGCATGTCTGGCGAAACCTGGGGACATCCGAACTGATGCTGCGCATGCCATCGATCTGCGCCGGCATGGCTTTCTGCTGGTTCACCTTTCGTTGGGCGGAAATGTTGTTCGAAAAATCGGTTGCCTGGATGATGTTCGTCTTCGTGCTGTTCCTTCCCTCAACTATTGAACTCTCCACCGAGATTCGCCAGTATGCGCTGTTCCTCGCATTCGCTATGGCGTCGGGCTATTTGCTCGAGCGTGCCTTGGCTGAGAACTCAGCCGGAGCAATGCTGCTCTCCGGGCTTTCCCTTTGGCTTGCCATCGGATCGC
Source organism: Terriglobales bacterium (assembly GCA_050746025.1). GTDB lineage: Bacteria > Acidobacteriota > Terriglobia > Terriglobales > Acidobacteriaceae > Gp1-AA145. The sequence continues at coordinate 957 of JBOGLH010000159.1, forward strand.
ATTTTTCGGGGTTCCTGTTTGCGCCCGCGCTTGGCATTTACGCAGTTTGGAGAATGCTCGCGCAGCGCCCGCCATTGCGGGTCATCTCGACATGGATTGCCGGTCAACTCGTCGCCTTGGGTTTATGCGCCTTTCTCTATTTCACCCAAATCCGCCACCTCAGCGAATACTTCGGCGGACAGGATGCCACCCAGGGCTGGATGGGAAATGCTTACCTGAGCCACTCTTATTACACTCCCGGCAAAGAAAACCCGCTGGTGTTCATCATTGGCCGAACTATCGGTGTGTTCCAGTATGTTTTCCGTGAGTTGGCGGTCGGTGATGTAGCATTTATTTTCTTCATAATTGGTGTCGTCCTGATTTTTCGCAGGCTGACATTTTCGAACCGCGCCAGCTCCCGCCAGTTAGGCATTTTCCTGATCCTGCCATTTGCGATCAACTGCGCTGCCGCCCTTGTGCGCGCATATCCCTATGGCGGGACGCGCCATTCCTGCATGCTCATTCCTTTCGGGCTGGCCGCTGTTTCCGTCGCGCTGGCTCAATTCTTAAGCCGCCGAGTTTTTGCCGGGATTGCCACCGCTCTCGTCATCTCACTCGTCTGTCATCTCTCGACGGCGAAGGAATTACCTTATGTCGCGCCGAACGCGCAGCGCTCAGCTCACATGCAGGGGGCGATGGCGTTCATCCATCAAATTCCGCAAGCAGAGCCTATCTTCGCCGACGTGCAAACGAACCTGCTGCTCGGCCACTATTTGTGCAACCAGCACCCGGTTATTTCGGATGGCTCGATCCCCGGATTTGTGAGCTATGAATGCGCTGGACATCGCGTGATAGCAAGCCGCACAAAATATATTTTTAACGCGAGAAGCTTTTACAACCAGTGGCAGGAAATGATCGCTAAATATCACATGCAGCCGGGTTCCAAAATCTGGGTCGCGCAAATGGGCTGGTATACCTATGTGGAATTCGAGCTGGAGAATTTTCCGCAGTTCCACATAACGCCGCACGACTTCGGTCCGCAGATTCAAATATTCGAATTAAAGGTCGGCCAGAGCATGCCCGATCCAAGACAGTTGCCGACCACATGAAATTAATTAAGACCATCGACGAAATGCGCGAGCTCCGCAAAGCCGCCCGCAAGGCTGGCAAGCGACTCGGACTGGTGCCGACCATGGGAGCGCTGCACGCTGGTCATTTATCGCTAGTGCACGCCGCGCGGGATAAATCCGACATTGTCGCGGCATCAATTTTCGTGAACCCAACTCAGTTTGGCCCCAACGAAGATTTCGCGAAGTATCCGCGCAACCTGGAAAATGATTGCGCGCTCCTCGAACTCGATCACGTTGATGCCGTCTTCCTGCCATCGGTCGAAGACATGTATTCTCCGGGTGGCGTCACCTGGGTGACCGTAGAAGGGATGAGCGAGCGGCTTTGCGGCAAATCCCGTCCCGGGCATTTTCGTGGCGTCACCACCGTTGTCGCAAAGTTATTTCACATCATCGAGCCGGATATTGCGTTCTTCGGACAGAAAGATGCGGCGCAAGTGGCGATCATTCGCCGCATGGTGCGCGATCTGAACATGCCGGTGGAAATTGAGGTCGGCGCTATTGTTCGCGAGTCCGATGGCCTGGCTTTGAGTTCCCGCAACGCATATCTCGATGCGCAAGAGCGCAAGTCCGCGCTGGTTCTGCACCGATCGCTGCTACGCACACAAAAGTTATTCAAAAACGGCGAACGCGACTCTCCGAAAATACTCGCGGCCGGCAAAGAAGAATTCGCGAAAGAACCCTCTGCGCGTCTCGATTATTTCGAGATCGTTGATCCCGATTCGCTCGAACCGATCTCTACCATTTCGGATCGCGCCTTGATTGCAACCGCCGCCTTCATTGGCAATACTCGCCTGATCGACAACATAATCGTCGATCCCCGCCGCTGATCATGTCGCTCGTGCTCGCCTCAGCTTCTCCGCGACGGCAGGAGTTATTGAAAAATGCCGGGATCGAATTCATGGTCAGGCCAGCGAACATTGCTGAAGTGCGCAATGGAGACGAACCTGCGCGTGCTTTCGCGGAAAGAATGGCGGCAGAAAAAGCGCGCTTCGTGTGGCATACGATCTGGAACGAGCTTACAAACACTCCTCAATACGTTCTCGGCGCCGATACAGTAGTGGCAGTTGAAAGCACTGAAGTCTCATCCGCCCATGATGAACAAATGCTGTTACCTGATCATGGTGCGACGGGCGTCTCGGCCGTCGAGGTATTGGGCAAACCAGAAAACGCCGAGGATGCGGCCAGAATGCTGCGCGCGATCTCCGGACGCAAGCATCAAGTCATCACCGGCGTGTGCTTGATCGGAAACAACTTCGAAGACGTACGCTCAGAGACCACTGCCGTCCACTTTGCCGCACTCGGCGACACCGACATCCGCAACTACATAGCCACCGGCGAGCCCATGGACAAAGCGGGCGCCTACGCCATCCAAGGCGCAGCCTCCCGCTGGATTTCTAGAATTGAAGGTGATTACTCAAACGTGGTCGGACTACCAACCGAGCTGGTTTTGCAAATGCTGCGGGAGCACAGAGTAATCGATGATTAAACCCGCTTCTGCAACTCGTCCCGGTTCTCGGAAGGAGGCGCAGCAGCAGGAGTAGCCGCAGGAGTCGAAGTTGGCGTTGTGCCCTCTTTCATCGACGACTTGAAGTTGCGAATGCCTTCGCCCAGGCCTTTGCCCAGCCCCGCCAACTTGCTGGGGCCAAATATAAGGAGAGCGATCCCAAAAATCAGGAGCAGATGTAACGGTTGAAACAAGCCCTCCATAAATCCTCCGCGGGCCCAGACGGCCCTAGCTAAAGTCTAGGCCACTAAGCCCCACTAGTCAAAGCAAAGCGGTCAAATTCGTCCAATCAGAGCCGCTAGAAGGGCCGCCCTCTTCGGCAACTCTGAAATGACCACCGATTCATGCTCTGCATGCGCGCCTTGTCCGACTCCGCCCAGACCGTCCAGCGTTGGGATCCCGAGCGCCGCCGTGAAATTTCCGTCCGAACCTCCGCCCACCGCCGCCTCTTGCAACTCCCATCCAAGTTCGTCGGCAACCGTCGTTGCTTTGTCGTACAAAGCGGCCACTCCCGGGTTTCGCTCCATTGGTGGCCGATTCATGCCGCCGGATATCGCGATCTGGCAATTCCGGTTGAACGCCTTCAGCGACCGCAACCTTTTGTCGATCGCTGCCCCGTCTTCCATTCGGGAAACCCGAACATCAATAACCGCGGTCGCCTCTGCAGCCACGACGTTCGACCGGGTACCACCACTCACTTTTCCGACGTTTACCGTTATTCCACGCTTAAGGTCCACCAGTTGCGAAATTTGCCAAATCTGTTTTGCCAGCTCGACAATCGCGCTCTGACCTTTTTCGAAATCCAGTCCTGAGTGCGCGGCTTTGCCGGTTACTTTTAAGGTGTATTCGCAGATTCCTTTGCGCGCCGTCTTTACAGCGAGCTCCTGTGCCGGTTCCAGGACAAGCACGGCCACAGATTTTCGCGCCAGCGCTTCTGTAATTTCGCGCGAGGAGGTGCTTCCAACTTCCTCATCAGACACAAGAAAAATTGTGACCGGACGCGGTAGCTTCCCGGCGTTCCAATTCAGCAGAGCTTCAAGCGAACGAATCGCCAGCGCAATCCCGGACTTCATGTCGAGCACGCCCGGCCCGTACAATCGACCCTTCGCAACTCGGCACCGCATTTTAGATATTGTTCCAATCGGATAAACCGTATCCATATGTCCCAACAAAAGCACGGGTTTCTGGTCCCGCGGCCCGCGTCCCTTGAACTCGACCTGCAAATGGTTGCCGAATTTTTCCGCCGGATGCGCAAGTATCCGCCCGCCCAGCTCCGCGAACCTCGAGGCCAGCACCGTACCCAGCCGGTCGACAGCTTGCTTCACATCGCTGGGCGATTCAATCTCCACCAACTGGCGGATGGTTTGAACGATCTTCGACTGTTGCTTTTTGAAATACCGAAGCTGCTCGCTGGCAATGGGAACGCTCATCGTCTGTTTGCCGATCTTTCTGGAATGCCGAACCTTAATCAGGATGCGATAAAGTATAATCGTCGATCCCAGCAAACCGGTTCCGCAAACTGGTCTCGCAAATTATGACCGACACTGTCCACACTGCGACCGAGCCTACCGCGACTGAGCACACCACACTTGACATTCACGACATTATGCGGATTCTGCCTCACCGCTATCCGTTTTTGCTGATCGACCGCGTGATCGATCTGGTTCGCATGAAGCGCATTGTGGCGATCAAGAACGTCACCATCAACGAGCCGTTTTTCGCCGGCCACTTTCCCAACATGCCGATCATGCCGGGCGTACTGATCGTTGAAGCCGTTGCGCAAGCCGGCGGAGCATTGCTCCTTACCGAAATTCCGGACCGCGAGCACAAGCTGATGGTCTTTACCGGAATCGAAAAGGCTCGTTTTCGCCGGCCCGTGGTCCCCGGCGATCAGCTGCGAATTGAGGTTGAAGTAAAGGCATGGCGAGGCGACGCCGTCCGCATGCAGGGTATCGCGTACGTGGAAGACAAAAAAGTCGCCGAAGCCATCGTCACCTGCCGCCTGGTGGACCGTGAACGCGGGCGCAGCGCGCAGGCGGAGGCCGATGATGCCACGCCTGAATGAATCGATGCATGTATTTAAATTGGACTAGCCGCGAAGCGGCGGAATGTGAAAGCCCGGCACGGAAGTGCCGGGAAAACAACGAATCGAAGCCGAGTCCCGAAGGGACGGCGCTTACCCAACCATGCACGCCCACCCCACCGCCATTCTCGATCCCACCGCGAGAATCCACCCGTCGTGCAAAATCGGCCCCTATTGCACCATCGGCGCAAACGTCGAACTCGGCGAAAACTGCGAACTGCTCTCCCACGTCGCTCTCGAGGGCCCCACGAAAATCGGCGCCCGCAACCGATTCTTTCCATTTTCTTCTATCGGACTCGCCCCGCAAGACCTGACCTATAACGGCGAACCCACGCGCCTCGAAATCGGCGACGACAATGTGATTCGCGAATTCGTCACCATCAATCGCGGGACCGCGAAGGGCGGCGGCCTGACAAAAATCGGCAGTCACAATCTGATCATGGCCTACACGCACATCGCTCACGACTGCGCCATCGGCGATCACGTGATCATGGCCAACGCTGCCACCCTGGGTGGCCATGTCACCGTCGAGGATTGGGCGACGGTGGGCGCGCTGTGTCCCGTGCACCACTTCGTGCGCATCGGCGCGCATGCATTCATCGGCGGCGGCACAACCGTTACCCGTGACGTTCTTCCCTTTTCCAAAACCGCCGCGGAACGCGGCACTCGCGCCTACGGGTTAAACGCCGTCGGCCTCGAGCGTCGCGGCTTCAGCAAAGACCGCCTCCGCAAGATTCATCATGCATACAAAGTTCTACTGGCATCGAAGCTGAATACTTCGCAAGCGCTGGAAAAATTGAAGTCCGAAGC
>JBOGLH010000160.1:0-14345 GCA_050746025.1 Terriglobales bacterium
ATGTAGCGCGCTGCAACCGCCAGGGCTGAGTGATAGCGAGCCGCAGGATCGGCTACGTTCGAGGCGAAGTGCCCGATGTTTGGCAGCGCGAGGTAGTTAGCGATCGAGATTCCGATTGCGACTTCGGCGCCGACATAAACAAAAATACCTATCGCGCCAAATACGAGATTCGGATGCTTCCAGATGGAATCATCAATTTTCTCTCCGCTGTGGCGCTCGGCTGATTCGATCTTAGGCAATTTAAAAATAGCAAATAGGATCGCCAACAATACTAGGACGATCGCGAAAAAATATACGTACAGCTTGATGACAGCATCCTGCGAAGCCGACTGCGCAGCCGCACTGACGGATTCGCCCAAAATCAATCGAGCTCCGACAAAAGGAAAAACTGCCGTTCCTAACGAATTGAAGGCCTGTGTCAGATTCAGTCGGCTTGAAGCGGTCTTCGGCGGCCCGAGTACGGCCACGTAAGGATTCGCCGCCACCTGAAGCACTGTGATGCCCGCAGCCAAAACCATCAGCGCAGTCAGAAAGAACGGAAACGACGGAATTTTTGCCGCAGGATAGACCAGCAGACATGCAGCAACCATGGTGCTTAATCCGACAATGATCGCCCGCTTATACCCAATCCAATCGATGATCTTCGCCGCAGGTAGAGAAACAATAAAGTATGCGAGAAAAAACGCAGTCTGAATCAGCATGCTCTGCGCCAGATTGAGCGTGAACACGTGCTGCGCAAACGGAATCAGCACGTCATTCAGGGAGGTCAGCGATCCCCAAATGAAAAATAATGTGGTGAGGACGGCTAACGCCGGGCCGTAATTCGGGCCGCCGACGCTTGATGTTTGCACTGCCGCGCTACTCTTCGCGCTCGGAATTGCCATAGGCGACTCGGACCTCGCAATGGAGTTGAAATTCCTAACAGTTCTACCACGAATGCGCGCCAGAATTTCGATATTCTCACGGCAGATTGCGAGATTTTACTTCTCGCTTCAGCCGGAGCAAACGTTTACTATGTCATGCACAATTCAAATCACGGAGAGTGCATTCAATGACTATGAGACGCAGAGACTTTATGCGCAGCGCATCGATCACTGCCGCTGGTTTTGCTCTGGCCTCAAAATATTCTGCCGGCGTCTTTGCGCAATCCGCGGATGCTCACATTGAGGTTCTGCTGGATGAGCCTCTCGGGACCATTTCTCCAAATATCTACGGCCACTTCACGGAAAACCTGAGCGGCGTGATTTATGACGGGGTCTGGGTTGGCGAGGATTCTAAAGTTCCCAACATCCACGGCATTCGCAAAGAGCTAGTCGACGAAATGCGGAAAATAAATCCTCCGATTGTTCGCTTTCCCGGCGGTTGTTTTGCCGACAGCTATGACTGGCGTGACGGCATTGGACCGGTGGACAAACGTCCGCGCCGTACAAATTTCTGGGCAGGAGGAGAAACTGCCGCCGCGCCGGCCTCGCATCGTTACGATCCGAATCGCTTCGGCACCAATGAGTTTGTTCAATTCTGCCGCCTGCTGGGCGCGCAACCTTATCTTGCCGCCAATGTGCGCAGCCTGCCGGCCGAGGAATTCTATCGCTGGGTCGAGTATTGCAACTCTCCCACCGGCAGCACCACATTGGCCGACGAACGCGCGGCGTCCGGATTCAAAGATCCTTTCAATGTTCGCTACTGGGGCGTGGGCAACGAGGCTTGGGGATGCGGCGGGAACTTTACTCCGCAGGCCTATGCCACAGAATTCCGCCGCTACACCACTTGGGTGCCGGGCTCCGGCCACGATCTGGCTTTCATCGGCGCGGGCCCCGACGGCGCCAACTGGGACTGGACCCGCGGCTTCTTCGAGGAAATGTCGCGCAAGGGTAAAGGCCAATTACGTTCGCTTTACGGATGGGCTCTCCATCACTACGCCTGGAATCTGAGCCGCGGCAAGACACAAGACTGGGAAAAGGGAAAAGGCGACGCGGTAAATTTCGCTCCCGTGGATTGGTACGAATTGATGCATGAAGGCGATCGCATGGAATCGCTGATCGAGGGACACTGGCAGATCATGGCCGAGTTCGATCCCGATCATCACGTGAAACTCGTGGTCGACGAATGGGGTCCGTGGTACCGGCCGGGCAGTGAACTCACTCCCGGCGACCAACTCGAACAGCTGCCCACCTTGCGGGACGCGGCGTTCAGCGGTATGACCCTCGATACATTCAACCGTCATCCGGAAAAGGTCGAGGTCGCGTGTTGCGCCCAGCTGATCAATTGCCTCAACAGCCTTTACCTGGCGCACGAGGACAAGTTCTGCGTAACACCCGTTGGACACGTCTTCGCGATGTATGCCGCCCATCAGAACGGACAGAGCCTGCGCTCCGAATTTTCGGCGCCATCGGTCCACTACGACCGCGACGGCAAGCCGGCCTCATTCTGGAGACTGCGTGGATCTGCATCTTTGCATGACAGCCAATTGATCATCACCGCGGTGAACACCAACGTAAAAGATGCTCTGGAAACACACATCGTAGTCCGCGGCGCACGTGTGAATGCAGGCGAGGCGACGGTGTTGACCGCAGCGGACATTCACGCGCGAAACACCTTTGACCAACGACAGGCGGTCACACCGAAAACTCAGCACGTGGAAGTCAAGGGCGATACTTTGACCTTCCGCTTTCCTGCGGCAAGTGTGACCAAGCTCGATTTGCGACTAGGGTGAAGTGGATTGCGCGGGTAATGCAGGTCGGGAGCGCTGCCCTGATTTCCTTCGTGAACCTTCGTGTCCTTAGCGGTTATTGCTTTTCGAAACCCATCAACCACAAAGGTCCACGAAGGAAACCAGAAAGCTTGTTGTAATAATCGCGATTCTCTGGGAGTCGTGTTTTATTGTTTCGAATCCGCGGCGCCTTCCAGTTGTCCCGCAAGCTTTAACTCGCGCTCGGCTTCTTCAGTGTTGCCCAGATCGCGGTACGCCTGCCCAAGCAGGTGATGAGTGATGGAATTATTCGGATCCATCGCCGCCGCGTGCCGCAGGGCGCGCACCGCGAGCTCAGGCTCGCCTTTTTTCTCCAGCACTTTGCCCATTAGAACGTAAGGCCCGGTGGCCGTCGGGTCCAGCCAGATCGACCGCTGCAGAAGCTTTTCTGCATCGTCGAATTTCTGGATCCGCGAATAGGCATCGGCCAGTTTGTAATACGTTTCCGCGTGCCCGGGGTTAATCACAAGTTCAGCCCGAAAATCAGCGACGGCGCCTGGAATCTGCGACTGAAACAGATGAATTTCACCCAGCAACTGATGCGCCAGCGGCAGCCTGGGATCAAGCATGATCGCCTTTTGCGCATACTGCAGCGCCACCGGCTCGAACTCCTGGCGAAATAACATACGCGCCGTCAGCAGATAACTGCCCGCCGAGTCGGGCGCCAGATCGAACATCTTGGCAAATGCCTGCCGCGCATGCGGATAATCTTTCGTCTGGATATAGCATTGGCCGAGGATGTACGCCGCATCCACGTTGGCCCGCGAATACCAAGTCTGGACTTTCTCTAGATACGGAATGGCATCGGCCGGCTTGCCGCTCAAGTAATACGACAGTCCAACTAATTGTGTAGCCTCGTTGTCCGCTGGATCAGACTGCAGCGCTTGTTTGAGCGACTCGATTGCGTGCACATAATCGCCCTTGCGGTAATAGGCAGTCCCCAGCTCGTGAGCCAAACCTTTCGTTCCGGGCTGAGAAGAAGCAAGCTGCTGCAATTCAGCAATAGCCTCGTCGTACTTTCCCTGCTGCACGAGCTGGCGGGCATCAGCAAAATCGGAAGCAGGCGAATGTTCTAGTGCGGCGGCTGCGGCCGGTGGGCTCTCGGATTGTGCCGCTGGAATCGAGCACGTTGCCAAGACAAGGATTACGCTACGTGAGAGCATTTTTGCCGAACAAGACATGGTCTACGACATTTGAACACAAAAAAAGAGGGAGTCGGGTGACTCCCTCTTTGAAACATTTCCGAGCTGGCTAGAAATCGAATCTCAGAGCAAACTGCAGTTGCCGCATTGTGGAACCACCTTCCAGGCTCGTGATGAACCCGTTTGTGCCGTTTGTGCCATTTGTGCAATCAACGCATGTGGAGGCGCCGTTGTTGGCACTGAAGGCGTATACGGGATGGTTGAACACGTTAAAAGCGTCTGCTCGGAACTGCAGGCTAAATTTCTCGGTTACGAGGAATCTCTTTGAAACCGAGAGATCCGAATAGAAGCCTGCGGGTCCGTGGAACGAATTTCGCCCGATATTACCCAGATTTCCGGAACCGGGGTCGGTAAATGGACCACTCGTGCTGCCAATCACAGGCGTACTCAGCGGAGTGAAGTACGGCACAACCGGTTGTCCATTGGGGAGATGTCTCAGCGAGCCGGGTCCCATTGAGAAAGAACCAGATCCTTTGTTGGGCCTGCAGACTCCTACATCTTCTTGGGTGCCGCAATTATTAAAGCTCGGCGTCCATGGCAAACCACTGCTCCAGTTTGTGGTGTTACTTATCTGCCAACCGCCTATCGCATAATCCAAAGCCCGACTGGAATTTCCGAGGTAAGTCTTGCCTTTCCCGAACGGTAGTTCATATACGGTGTTAAATACCCACACGTGGTCCCGGTTGAAATCAACTGGCCCCCATGCAATTGAGTGGCTATCGACGTAGTAGTTGCTGTCATAGTTCTTGGCATGAGAGAACGTGTAATGAGTCAGGAACTGCAAGCCTTGCGAAAATCGCTTCTCCGCCTTCACCTCGAAAGCGTTGTACGTGCTGGCTGCGTCATTTCCATAGTAGTTGCCCAAATCGAATCCGATTCTGCTGCAATTGCCCGCAACCGGGGCACACAAGGGTCGGCGCAGGTTCTGCGGAACCGAGGGGTATCCGGAGAGGAAAACCTGGTTGACGTTATAGTTGGGCCCGTCGCCGGCGAATCCATGGGTTCCTTTGCTGCCGACATACGCGACTTCCACGTTAATTGTACTCGTAAGTTGCCGCTGCACAGTCGCATTCCAGGCGTCCACAGTAGGCAGGACTTGCTTGGTCGGTCGGATGTGGGTGCCAGAGAGTTCAGCAGTCAGCGGAATAAAACCATTCGATGGCACCGCGGGGAATGCAGTCGCAGGATCAATTCCCGCTCCCGTCGGTCCAACGTCGAGAGTGAACGGCACTTGGTTTTGATCTACGATCGGGTTGAGGTTCCCCGAGGCCCCTGTTTGTGTGTACGTGGTCGCGTCATAGTTCTGTTTCAACAACACGGGAAGGTTTTGAGTGACCGTGTGCCCGAAATTCGAGCCGAACACCCCAATGTCATAGCTCCGGCCATAGCCCAGTCGCACAACAGTTTTCGGTGTTAGCTCGTACGCGATGCCTAACCGCGGCGCAAATGCGTGTAGATCATTACTAACATTTCCATTCAAGCCATATGGGCCAAAGCCAGCAACGCGAATGCCACCCAGTCCATTGTTGTCGACGATGTTGGCGAAGCCGCCGTTCCCTTTGGCATTTACCGATTCAGGGAAATAGATTTCCCATCGCAATCCATAATTGATGGTCAACTTCGAGGTTGCCCGGAAAGTATCTTGTCCGTAGAAAAACCAGCGTTTCTGGCGTTCAGCCGCGTTATTTGCTGAGGCAAGGTTGGGATTGTTGACGTATCTAGCGAAAGACGTTACCTCTCCGAGCAGGAATGTCGCCAAGTCCAAACCGCCGGCTCCGCCATTCGATGTCGCCTCCGGACTAAAGTTGTATTCGCCAGTCCGGTTGTTGTCACTGGGAATTCGCAAGTTTTCAGCGTAACGAATATCAGCACCAAACTTAATGATGTGATTTCCCTTTGTTTTCGTCCAGTTGTTAACAAATTGGAACTGTTGCTCGCTTTCGGTTAACGGACAGTTGCAACGTGCTATACCCAATCCATCGCCAAAGCTCGATATAGCTAAACCTTGGCCGCTATTAGCCGGGGCACCGCCGAAGCCGCTGATTGGGTCACCTCCCAGTTGAAAAGACCCTAACCCAGCGGTTTTGGGATCGCTCGTATTCGCCCCAAGAATTCCCGCCGCAGTCATTGGCGTACCGCCATCAGGCTTCTGGGTCTGTGGATTGTACTTGAAGTATCCGAAGCGGAAGTCCATCAATAATGAAGGACTGAATGTCTTTGTAAAACCGCTTGCCAAACTATAGTTGTGAGTAATTGAACTGCCCGCTAATCCAAGTAGTCCGTTACCCGGACCTCCGGCAGCACCCAACAATCCTTTGCCCGACAGCTTGAAATAATCCAGGCTGAATCTTCCGAAAACCGTTACGGTTGAGCTAGCGGAATAATCAATGCGGGTATCGAAGCTGTTCTGCGTGAACGGACCGGATCCAGAGCCGATAAAATTACCAAGCGTCGCGTTAGTCTGAGGATCGGGTAGTAGTGCCAAAATTGCCTGCGCTGCCGGGGAAATTCTAGCAATCGGAATCAGATTTCCCGCGAATGCGGTTCGCGTGCCTCCGTTGCCGACATTTGGAGTGCCAGTAGCTGGATCGTAAACTATTCCGTCTCCAGGCACGCCTGCCGTTAAGTATTGACTGAGATCACAAAAACCTGGCGTCAAGCTAGTCGCATTGGTGGCGGCAGTGCATGAGGTTTTAACCTCCCTCGTGGGAACAGTAAACGTCCCGCTTACGCCGTTCGCTTGCCTGGTCCCTTGATAGTCGCCAAAAAAGAACAATTTGTTCTTTATAATTGGACCACCAATCGTGCCTCCAAACTGCTGCCAACGAGACGAGGGGATAAACCGGTGGGTTAATGGGTCAGGAACCGACTGCGTGAAAGGATCGCGCGCCTGAGTTGCGTCCGTACGCCGGAACCAAAAGCCACTACCGTGAATATCGTTTGTACCCGACTTCGTCTGCGCCGTAACGATGCTCGAAACTGCTTTGCCGAACTCTGCGTCGTAGTTCTGTAATGAGACCTTCGCCTCGGTTACCGCATCCAGATTTGGATTGACAACAATAATGCCAAGAATTGGATCTTGGTTGTCCGTTCCATCCAACTCGAAGGCCGTTCCACTGAAATGCTGGCCTTGAGTAAAAATCTGCTGGCTGCCTTGGGGATTCTCAGTCGCTGCGTGGCTCCACCCGACAATCTTCTGAGAACCGGGAGCCATTAATTGCAGCTGCGTGAAGTTGCGGTTGAGTATCGGCACGTCTTCGACGTATTTCGAGTTGAACTCTGTAGCTACGTCGGCTCGGTCCGTCTTCAACTGTGGCGCTTCGCTCGTAACTTCAATTGCTTCCGTAGTCGCTCCCAACTGGAGTTGAAGATCTACGCGCGCGCCCGCGTCAACAGAAACGGGAACATTCTTCTGCTCGGTTGATTTAAACCCCTGCGCCTCGGCTTTGACGGAATACAGGTCGGCAATCAAGTGGCTCACCGAGTAGTTACCACTATCGTTCGTGGTCGCCTGCTGTGTCGTTCCTTTATTCAAGTCCGTAACCGTGACTTTGGCTCCGGCAACTGCCGCGCCTTGGGGATCGGTAACCGTCCCCAGGATGCTGCCGTAAACCGCTTGCGCGTTGGCGCGGACAGCGAAAAGCCCGGCAAGAATCGCGACGAACAAAAGAACGCTAAAGCTGACTGCCTTCTTCATTGAAACCCTCCTCCCACAGTAGGAAAACCGGTTGAATGCCTGACAACTGAAATTGAGTCCACGAAAAAACTATTACTCATTGGTAAGCAGTTTGAGTGCCGAACTTTGTTGCTGCTGCGGTGTTGAAATCATTCGAGATTTCTGAACTTTTCCACGAATTCGCATACAGCAATTTGAATTTTTTGAAATTGTCTCTACTAAAAAATGAATTTCGATCAGTGCGTGATCGATATTTCAACTCGAAAATTGAATAAACCATTCTCCGAATTGCCCACGGCTCGCGCGGATCACCGAATCAAAATTTCCCAGTAAGCTGGCCTGTTGCTCAGGTCTTCGGCGCAGCTTTATTTCAAAACAGAAAACATCCTCCCCAAATTTCGCGCACGAAATTCAGGGTTCCTTAAATTTGCGGAAGCATGCTGCCGCTACGCGAAATTTAAAAGTCTCAACCCGTCTTGTTACGGTTACAGCTCGTAAGCTTATGACTTGAAAGTGGCAGAATCGATTTGTTACTCTCTGTTACCGTGGCCGTAACAGGGCATGTAACCAACGTTGACCAGCGCCTCGTCGAGATTGACAGGTTAGTTAACAGCCATACCCTCCACGGCTCCGAGTCTCTTTGCAAGCTTCTTCGATACTTGGCAGACCACGCGATCCGAAAACCTGGGGTCGCGCTGAAGGAATATCAAATTGCGACTGAAGTTTTCGGCAGACCAGCCGAGTTTGACCCGCAACTGGATTCATTGGTTCGCGTGCAGGCCGGACGCCTCCGTTCGAAAATCGCAGAATATTACGCTACCGAAGGGGCCGAAGATCCCGTCCTGGTTGAACTGCCCAAGGGGACCTACTCTCTTGCGTTTCATCCCGCGACGCCATCCAGCAAAACCCTTGTGCAAGGCATGCATGATCCCGATGGCGAAAAGGGTGGACCTCAATCACGCCGTTCCTCAAGGGTTGTGCTGATTCTCTCAACCCTGCTTGTCGTTTCACTCGTCGCGATCGCTGGACTCCTCGCGGCCAAGATCACATCGAACCGGTCATCGAGTAGCGAGGAGACTGCGCCCGCAGCTTTTCGTGTCTTCTGGCACGCCTTCGCAAGCGGGTCCGACGCTCCTTGGGTGATCTTCAGCAACGGAGCGTTTATCGGGCGCCCAGAGACCGGCTTGCGCTATTTTGATCCCAAGCGCGATTCGCCGGATGCGATCCTCGACCACTACACCGGCGTAGGAGAGGTCTTGGCGGTTTACGACCTTGACCAGGTCTTCGCGCAGTTGCATCGCGGCATACGAGTGAAGCGCGGAAGCCTCTTCTCGCTTGACGACGCGCAAAATAATAATCTGATTTTTGTTGGTTCCCCTGCGGAAAACCTGAGTTTGCGGGATATCCCAAGTACGCACCAGTTTGTTTTCCAGCGATCGCCTTCAGGTCCGCGAAAAGGAGACCTTGCCATCGTTAATGTTCAGCCGCGGCCCGACGAGCCGAAACAGTTCTTCGCCAGCCCCTCCGGGGCGCCACTGGTCGAAGACTATGCGATCGTCGGACTTGTCCCCGGGATGAACTCGGCGCGATCGGTTCTGATCCTGGCAGGCACCACCACCATCGGCACCCAGGCGGCCGCAGAATTTGTCTGCCGTCAGGATTCTCTCGAGCAGTTATTATTGCGGTTGAGTGTCTCGGGCAATGGCCAAATGAAGCCCTTTGAAGCTGTTCTTCGAGTGAAGATTGCTCGCGGGGTCCCGGTGGGGACGGAATTGGTCGCGTTGCGTGAAGTTGCGCAATAGGAATCCAGCTCGTCACTGCGCAGAGTTGCTTCCTGCCAGCTGTGCCGCCTTGCGAGACTCTTCGTCCGCTTCCGCCTGCTGTCCCTTTTCCGCCAAAGCCTGCGCCAACTGCTGATGTGCAGGAGCGTAATCGGGCGCGAGTTTAATGGCCGAGCGAAATTGCGAAATCGCTCCATCGAGATCCCCGGCTTGAAGCAGCCTCTTGCCCGAATTAGTGTTGAATGTAGCGGCCTGCAGGCTGTTCGATTGCTTGAATAATTCCTGAGCGCGCCGACTTTCCGCGTCGGCGCCGGGAATATCCCCTTGCTGCCGCAGAATTGCCGCGAGATTGGTATGCGCGCCCATCAGGCCGGGATTAATTTCAATCGCCTTGCGCAAGGCCGCTGCGGCGGCATCGAGTTTGCCGTCCTGCTTCAGCACCGTGCCTAAGGTGTAGTAAGCCTCCGCATAATCAGGCTTGGCCGCGGTAGCAGCGCTCAGCTCTTTTTCGGCTTGCGGAAAATCACCTTTCTGCCAAAGCGTGATGCCGAGCGTGTAATGAATATCAGGCTGCTCCGGAGACAACTGCGCCGCCTTCTGAAATTCCGCAATCGCCTCAGAAAGCTGATCTTTCAGCTTGAGCGCCAGGCCCAGGTCATAATGCGCCGTCGCGTCTTCCGGCGCGATGTTCAACGCCGATCGAAACTGCTTGATAGCGGAATCGAAATCGGCCCGCTGCAAGTAGGCTGTGCCCAGATTTTCGAGGTAGCCGGCATCATCTGGCCGCAGGCGGATTGCGGTTTCAAATTCGGGCATGGCGCTTGCGGCATCACCGGATTGAATCAGCGCCAATCCCAGATTGTTGTGAGCGTCTGGATTATCCGGACGAAGCTGCACCAGTCGCCGGAAAGCCGCAACCGCATCCTGGATATTTCCGGCGCGCTGCGATAGGAACCCCAGGCTCTCCTGCGCATCAGTGAAATCGGGCTGCAACGCCACTGCCTTTTTCAACTCAACGATGGCTTGATCATCTTTCTTTTCCTCCTCGAGAACGCGTCCCAGATAGTAGTGGGCTTGTGGATTCTCTGGGGCGGACTGGACCGCCTTGGCCAGCAGATCGCCAGCCTCTGGCAATTCGTGTTGTTGCCATCGCACAATCCCCAAATGCATCTCCGCTGAAAAATAATCCGGATTCAGCCGCAACGCTTCAGAAAACTGCTGCGCGGCTTCACCAATTTTCCCAGTCTGCTCGAATAATGTTCCCAAATCATCGTGCAGATCCGGACGCTTTGGCTCAAGGGTTATTGCACTCTGCAATTCATTAATACCGCCCGGCAGGTCACCGCGGAAACTCTTTATCCTTCCTAATGTTCGGCGCGCCTCAGAATCCTTAGGATCAAGCCGGACAGCTTCCTGCGCCTCCGATTCACCCTCGGCAAAATCGCGTTCGCTCGACAAAGCGTTCGCCAGATTTATGCGCGCCTGCACAAAGTTTGCCTTCAGCCTCAAGGCCATGCGAAATTGCGCAACCGCAGGTTCAATTTGTCCTTGCTCCATCAACACCCATCCCAGCGAATTATGGGCTTCCGGGCTGCTCGGAGCGAGGCGTACGACTTTCTCAAACAACGGGCGGGCGCCACTCAGGTCACCTTTTTGCAGGGCCGACATGCCTTGGGAATAAATGGACTGCGCCTGGTCTGCTTGTGTCCGCGCTTTCCCCGGAGAACCCCGCCCCCAGAGCAGCGCACCACCGGTAGAAAGAATCCACAGGGCAGCTACGCAGCCAGTAAGTTGGATTGATCGCCGAAGAAACATCTCACTTTTATTCTGATTCATGCTACTACGTCTGAAACTCAAATCAGCGCCTGCCTGCGCCTGGCCGTAGCGGCTTATAGTATTGTCTGATGCGCTTTCGGGGTTCCAGCTTTGGCGGCTTCTTCCAGTCAATCCTTGTCGCGGTTCTGTTCACCACAGGATTGTGGGTGCCATTCTTCGTGCAAGCGCAAACTCCCCGCGTCGCAGATTTCGAGGATGTTGCTGAAAAAGCCGGACTCAACATGATGAACGTCTTCGGTGGTGTCGACACCAAGAAGTACATCATTGAGACCACCGGCACCGGCGTGGCAATTTTCGATTATGACAATGACGGCTGGCCAGATATTTTCATCGTGAACGGAACCACGCTCGAAGGCGCACGCGGCGCAAATGCCCCCACCAATCACCTTTACCGCAACAATCACGACGGAACCTTTACCGATGTCACGGTAAAAGCCGGTTTGGCAGCCACCGGTTGGGGACAAGGGGTTTGTGTCGGCGACTACGACAATGATGGCTGGGACGATTTGTATGTCACCTACTACGGAAAGAACCGGCTCTACCATAACGATCACGGCGTCTTCAAAGAAGTCAGCGAACAGGCGGGAGTCGCTGGCTCGGGTAAAGCCTGGGGCAGTGGTTGCGCGTTCGTCGATTACGACCGCGATGGACGTTTGGACTTGATGGTCGCGAATTATGTTGACTTCGATCTGTCTACCGCTCTTCGTCCCGGCGAACGTGCCGATTGCGTGTGGAAAGGCGTGCCAGTGATGTGTGGCCCACGCGGTCTGCCAGCGGCAAAAAATATTCTTTACCACAATCTCGGCGGCGGAAAATTCGAAGACGTCACCACCAAAGCCCACATCGACAAAGCGGCTGGCCATTATTCCTTAAGCGTATCCACCCTCGATTATGACGACGATGGCTGGCCGGATATCTACGTCGCCTGCGACAGCACCCCCAGCATTCTGTATCACAACAATCATGACGGCACATTTACCGACGTTGCCATTGTTGCCGGCGCCGCTTTCAATGAAGACGGTCGCGCGCAGGCGGGCATGGGCAGCACGGTTGCCGACTTCAACGGTGACGGAAAGCTCGACATCTTTCGTACCAATTTTTCTGACGACACTTCAACCCTCTATCGAAACAACGGAAACGGAACATTTGACGACGTGACCTTTGCCGCTGGGCTGGGCCTGCATACCCAATATCTCGGTTGGGGCACCATGTTTTTCGACTTCGACAATGACGGCTGGCCTGATCTACTGGTGGTGAATGGCCATGTCTATCCCGAAGTCGATAAGCAGCACCTGGGCAGCAACTTTCAGGAACCGAAGATTCTCTATCGCAACAACGGTAACGGCACCTTTACCGATATTTCCCCGGAAGCCGGTTCCGGCATAACCACTGCAACCTCAGCCCGCGGGCTTGCAACGGGCGACCTCTGGAACAATGGCCAATTGTCGGCGGTGATCAGCAACATGAACGCCCACCCCAGCCTGCTCGTGAACGAGGCGAAATCAAAGAATCACTGGATCGCATTTCGAACCGTGGGCACGAAATCTAATCGTGACGGCATCGGCGCTCGCGTCACGATAAGCGCTGGTGGACGCGCGCGCGTCGACGAAGTTCGCAGCGGATCAAGCTATTCATCCAGCAGCGACATGCGAGTGCATTTCGGACTGGCACAAACCGACAAGATCGATTTCGTTGAAGTGCGCTGGCCTAGCGGCCTTCAGGAACGGTTCACCGGGCTGGCTGTCGATTCCATCCACGAATTAAAGGAAGGTACCGGGACGTCCACGCAGAAGGTTAAGTAATCTCTCCGCTGATCACTCTGTGTCTTCCTCCGTGTTCTATGTGTCCGCTGTGGTAAGGTTTTCGCACTGGCAGACCGCTTCGGCGAATTTTCTTTGCGTTATCAAATGCTCAACGTAATATTCTCGGTTTGAATCGAAATACTATTTCGTGGGGAATTAATGTTGACTCCGCTCCGATCCGCGTTCTTGGTTTTGCTGTTCGCCTTCTGCGCAACCGCTTCATTTCGCGCCCAGGAAGCGCCGGTTTCGCCCGATCCCTGGTGGAAGCATGCTGTGGTCTACGAGGTCTATCCGCGCAGCTTCCAGGACTCGAACGGCGACGGCATCGGCGACATCAACGGCATTGCTTCGCGTCTCGACTACATAAAAGAGCTCGGCATCGACGCCATCTGGATCACGCCCATGTATCCATCGCCGCAGGTCGACTTTGGCTATGACATTGCGAACTACACCGCCATTGATCCGCAATACGGCACCATGGCCGATTTCGATCATTTGATGGCCGAAGCAAAAAAACGAAATATCCGCGTCATCATGGATTGGGTGCCGAACCACACCTCCGACCAGAACCAGTGGTTCCTTGAATCACGATCATCGCGCACCAATCCCAAGCGCGATTGGTACATCTGGCGCGACGGCAAGGGCCCGGGAAAGCCTCCGAATAACTGGCAGTCGTGGTTCGGCCACTCCGCCTGGACTTACGACCAAAAAACCGGCCAGTACTATTACCACTATTTCTATGTGCAACAGCCAGACCTGAATTGGCGCAATCCGGAAGTGCGCAAAGCCATGTATGACGTGCTGCGTTTCTGGTTGGATAAAGGTGCAGCGGGTTTTCGCATGGATGCGGTCTCGCGGCTGTTTGAAGATCCCAAACTGCACGACGATCCTATCCTTGCGGGCAAGAATGCCTTCGGTGACCCCAACATCCAACACAAGTACACCGACGATCTTTCCGAAGTCCACGACGTATTAAAAGAGATTCGCGCCCTTGCAGGCACTTACCCGGGCAACCCGGTGCTGATCAGCGAGGCCGACGAGCCCACCATTCAGGACCTCGTAAAAATGTACGGTCCGAACAACGATGAGATTCAGCTGCCCATGGATTTCAAAGTCGCCGACCTGAACAAATTGTCGGCTCCGGATTTTCGCCGCTTGCTCGATGAAGTCGAATTCAATTTCGCCGATGGCCAGCCCTATTTCTTCTTTAACAATCACGACCAGGCGCGCACCTGGGACCGCTATGGCGACGGTGTGCACAACGATCAGATCGCCAAGCTCATGGCCACGCTGCTGCTG
>JBOGLH010000161.1:0-10311 GCA_050746025.1 Terriglobales bacterium
CCCTGCAACCATGAAAGACTTCGTTCGCGCACTCTCTGGCATGGCCCGCGGCAAGAAAACCAGGCCGCGCTGAAGCAGAAAAAGAAGTGCCAATCCGTCACGCACTTCCGTAATCCCCCGCTTGCGAATTAGCTATGTCCCCGGCTCTCTCCACTAAATACTTTCATAATGAAGCATCTTTCACTCATCGCGCTGCTCGTCTGCGCCCTCGTGGCCACGGCAAGCGCACAAGACAATCGCGTCTTCAACTGGACTCCGGCAAACGCCGAAACCATCCCCATGGAGCCCGCCAGCCTGCACGCCGGCCGCATTTATCATCCCGAAGCCGGAGGCGGCAACCTCCACGTCAGCATCGACTCGCGATATCCCGTGACTGTCGCCATGACCTGGGCTGACGAATGGGCCGCCGCAATGCAGCATCCCGACGCGCCCGTGAACTTCGAATTTCTCTGCGTGAAGGAGCATGTCACCAGCACAGTTTACGAATGTCACCTGCCGTCCGAGCGGCCGATGATCATCACCTTCCACGACGAGCGCCGTCCGGAGAAGCCGGTCGTCGCAACCATCGGCATCATCCTCGGACCTCGCGCGCAGCAATTCATTCCCGGCAACGATCTCCACATCCAGTATTACGCCTGGAATTGCGTAGACAACTGCATCCTGCCTGAGTTCCACTGGCGCCGCATCCTGAACGAAAAATATCAGGTGACCCCGGTCCCCAAGATCTACAGTCTGATGACCCCCGACCACGACGGCCAGGAACTCAGCGTCAAGATTAAATCGCCAATTCCCATGACGGTCGCGCTGCTGCCTTCGCACCTGGCCGACCAGGTTTACGACAAAACCGTCAGCCTCACCGACGCGCTCAACCAAACCGGATGCAAGGAACGCGGCGTCCAGTCGATGAGTTTCAATTGCTCCTTCAACGTCGCCAACGGCACACAAACTCTCTTGATCCTGCCCGACATGGCCTTCTCCGGCAAAAAGAAAGCCAACGTCGAGGTCAATACCGTGAAGTGCGTGGACCATTGTGACCTGCTATCCGCGCCTCCGAACCCGTAAATAGAACTTCGATCTTTTAGCTATTAGCTTTCGAGTGTGCCCCATCCTTGTCGCGCTCTTTGCAACAGGGTGGGGACTTTGACTTTATGCGTCAGGTGCCGATGCTTGTGGTTTTCCGACGTGGGATCCCACACGCCACGTCGGCCTTTTACATTTGCCCTTGGCCTCCATCTACGCCGATTTCCACGCCAGTTATGTAGGACGCGTCCGAAGACGCCAGAAATGCCACGGTTCCTGCCACTTCCTCTGCTTTTCCAAACCGCTTCATCGGCACTGACGCAAGTATCCTGCTTGCAAAACCATCCAACGCCTCCTTCGTAAGCCCCGTGCGTCCGAAGATTGGCGTTTCGATCGGGCCTGGCGCAACCGCATTCACTCGGATGTTCCGGCCTACCAGCTCAGCGGCGACGGACCGCGTGAATGACCGCAGCGCGGCCTTCGTAGCGGCGTAAACCGAGCCGCTCTCGATTCCCTTATGACTCACCACGCTGGTGTTCAAAATGATTGACGATCCGTCGTTCAAATGCGGCAATGCCTTTTGAATGGTGAAGTACGCGCCCTTAGTGTTGATGTCGAACAGCTCGTCATAGTGCTCTTCTGAAACAGCATCCATCAGCTCAAACTTAGCCACCCCGGCATTCACGAACAGAATGTCAATCTTGCCAAGCCCCTTCTCCACTGCGGAGAACAGCTTGTCGGCATCCGCCAGCTTCGAGACATCCGCCTGCACTACCAGCGTATCTTTACCAAGTTCTTTCGCTGCCTGGTCGAGAGTTTCCCGGCTGCGTCCGGAGATCGCCAGCCGCGCGCCTTCTTCTTTCAACCGTTTCGCAGTCGCCAGCCCAATCCCGCTGTTTCCGCCTGTGACCACTGCAACTTTGCCTTCGAGTCTCTTCATGTATGCTTCTCTCCTCTGCTGAATTTTGACCGCCGTGGCGCCTTGCGAAACTCGCTGGGATCGCGTCACCTTGATATTTAGATGACTATCTAATTGTTCGGTCGCATCTAATTTAGCGAGGCAACATTTCGCGCCGCCGTGGCTCCAAAGAAGGCAGCGCAGAAACGGGAATGAAAATTGGGCGGGATTTATGGATCGTGCGCAGATTGAACGGATTTCAAAGGCTTTAGGCGATCAGACCCGCCTCATGATCTTCGAGGCCATCTCCTCGTGCGACGAGATGAACTGCAGCCAAATCATATCTCTTCACGGAGTGACTCCCGCCACCGTCTCTCACCACCTCAAGACTCTCGGCGATGCCGGCCTGATCGAATCCCGTCGCGAAGGGCAATTCGTTTATAACAAGGCCATTCCCGAAACCATGGACAAATATCTTCGCGCGCTCTCCACCATGGTCCGCCGCAAAAAGACTCAAAAACAGCGCTGAGCCTGGACGTGTGGGGCGGACACTCTTGTCCGCTAGATTTTTCTTCGATGACTCGAATAAGCGTTCAGCCGCAGCGGTTTGCTGGGATCAGAAAGTAAGCAGGTTGCCCATCCTTCTCGCGTTCTTTGCGAGAAGGCGGGATTCCACGGAAGAATATTTGCCAAGCTGCCAAGGCCTTAGAAGGGCACCAGCACCTTGTCTGGGCCTTCGATTTCGTCTTTCGCCTGTAGGAATTCTTCACTCCACCGTTCGCCGGCACACTCGGGACCTGTCTTTGCGCCACCTGCTGAGCCGCGATCTGGCTCTGCGTGAGACTGGCAAAATGGTTCGCCACACTTGAAAGAAATGACAGCGAAATGGGAAAGCGGATTCCGTGAAGTTGTTCGAAAACCCTGTTATCAGCATGTCGTTCGAGAGATCAAAGTCGTATATCGGACGAGAATAGGGGCCGCTATTCCAAATGAATTCTGGTGGTATAGGATGTCTTGCCAATATCCATGTAGCCGGCATATCGGAAATAGAAGAAAGACTAAGGTCCAAGACTGGGAATCCAAATGAAACTGAATGCATACCTGATAAAAAGCACAGTGGTGGCGGCCCTGGGCGGTCTTCTGTTTGGATTCGACACTGCCGTTATATCCGGGACAACCAGCGCTCTCACGCTGACCTACGAGCTTTCGCCCGCGCTGCTGGGTGTAACTGTGGCCAGCGCTCTTTGGGGAACTATTTTGGGAGCTATGCTTGCCGGATTTCCAGGCGAACGGTTTGGCCGGCGCGATACGCTGCGCGCCCTGGCGATTTTGTATTTAGTTTCTGCCTTGGGTTGCGCAGGAGCATGGAACTGGCCTGCCCTCGTGGTGTTTCGCTTTATTGGAGGACTCGGCATTGGAGGGTCCTCGGTGCTGGGGCCGATGTATATTGCCGAGATTGCGCCTGCAAATCTGCGCGGCCGCCTCGTAGGCTTCTTTCAGTTCAATGTGGTTTTCGGAATCCTCCTGGCGTACTTCTCAAATTACGTGATCGGTCTGCAGCGCTTTGGAGCAACTGAGTGGCGCTGGGAGCTTGGCGTGACCGCAGTGCCTGCGGCTCTTTTCTTCATCATGTTGTTCACAATTCCCCGCAGCCCGCGATGGCTGGTCAAGAAGGACCGAATCGCCGAAGCCAGGACCGTGCTGCAACTGACCGGAGACGAAAACTTCGAGCACGACCTGCAAGACATTGTCGAATCGCTCGACGTGGAGCGCAGTCAAGCGGCTGAGAAGTTGTTCTCCCGACGCTATCTATTTCCGATCTTTCTGGCAGTAAGCATTGGAATGTTTAACCAGCTCTCCGGCATCAATGCCATCCTTTATTACTTGAACGACATTTTTGCCCATGCTGGTTTCAGCAAAGTTTCAGGCAATCTTCAAGCGGTGGCAATCGGGGCCACAAACCTGATCTTCACTATGATTGCCATGTCCGTAATCGATAAAATCGGACGCAAGACTCTACTTCTTGTCGGCTCTGTGGGAACGGCATTGTGTCTGGCTGGTGTCTCGTTTATTTTCTTCACCGGACGCCATGAAAATCTGTTGGTTTGGCTGCTAGTCGGTTACATTGCATTCTTTGCTTTTTCTCAAGGCGCAGTCATCTGGGTCTATCTCAGCGAGGTTTTCCCCAACACCGTCAGGGCAAAGGGACAGAGTCTGGGCAGTTTCTCCCATTGGTTCATGAATGCCCTCATTTCCGGCATCTTCCCTCTCATGGCATCTTCTTCTGGCGCTTATCCCTTCGTATTTTTTGCGGTGATGATGGTTGTGCAGTTCTTCGTGGTCTTGTTGGTATATCCGGAAACCAAGGGCTTCACCTTGGAGGAAATGCAGAAGAAGATGGTAACGGCTGGCTAACTGTGCCCGCATTAATAAGGGCGTTCTTCCTTCTCTGGCCATACCAGTGTCGATATTAATTCAAACCTCGCTTGGGGCTGCCGCGGGGAGCGTTTCAGAGCGTGGTTGATCGGCTGAATCCACGGTGATCACCCACATACCTGCCGGACTGAAGCTTTAAGCTGATGATACGCCGCAAAGCACAGATTGCTACACAGCAAAAAAGTTCATGTTTTTTTGTGTGTTCAGTGTTCATCTGGTTTTGGTGATCGGTTTACACCGATCGATTTCGATGTAGCCGCGAGCGAGAGCGTCCTCTGGAACCAGATAAGAGACCAGCATGCTGCGGCTGAAGTACATGATCGTAGTGCAAGGTGGAATGCATACAAGCTTGAACTCACCCCTCATCCTGTCATATTGAATACGGCTGGATTTCGCATTCGGAGAGACCAGATGCACCATCCTGCAGCGGTCGCACATGATGCCGAATTGGACCGGCATGGGGATAATTATCCTACTTCCCGGGCAAACGGCGACGGATTTCCTCGCGGTTTTCGGAATTAAGACGCTTGGCCACAACGCCGCGGTTCGATTTAGCTTTACTCGCCTAGCCAGTATTCAGCTGTTTCGGTGCTACTGTCGGGTGAGCAGGACTGCCGGTGCTCACAGATTTACCACCTCGCAAACTGAAACCTGCGGCCTTCACCAACAGCGACCGAATACGAATCCTGCGTTTGCCGAATAACTCGGTTCTGCCCGCTATTACCGAATCGCTCGAACTCGCAATGAAAGGTGGAGCTGCGGCAGATGTGCGTTCGCACTTGGCAGGAGTTTTTGGAATTTACCTCAAAGTTCTACTAAGTGCCTCGGTGCGGGATTCGAGTGCTCGGAGCGCGCCCGCCTCGGGGTGCGCGAAAACTGGGCGAGCGAACTGTTCGGCGATTATAACCCGGAGACGATGCTGATCTGGGTGTGGATGCGGACAGCTGTAAAGAGAGAGATCACCTCATTCGGAACCTTTCTGAGCACACTCTGCCACGAATTTTGCCATCACCTCGACTTTCAACAATTCCGATTTCCTGATTCATGGCACACGCGAGGCTTCTACGAAATGGCCGCAGCTCTGTATCACCATGCCAGAGCTACCGAACCGAAGAAGCTATTTTGGGTGCCAGTTGGGCGCGACCGTTGAAGGATTGATTGGCCGCGGACGCATCGCAGTTCATAGAGAGGGAAGGGAAGCGGCATGCCGCAGAAGATCAATCCACCGGATTGACAGCATAAATGGAGAAGAAACTGAAACTGCCATCGTCAATGTGCACTTGCATTCCTTTCAAGCGGACGATTCCCGGCGCGAGTTCCAGTGGATGGTTAGTAACCGAACGACGCGGTAGCGTTCGAAGGTACAAATCCGAGTTTGACTCCCGGCCTGCCCACCACCGATTCTTAGCGTGTATTTGGCAGAGCACTCACGGAAAGTCTGTGACCTTTGGCGTTACACGAGGATGCATCGCGGTGGCCTGGCCCGTATCGTCGATCACGTGGCTGATCTCGCCATGGTTGCCCAGCGCCACCGTGATGATGTCGTGGAACCGCACTTGCGGATTTTTGGGCGTCTCAATCGCACGGGTCAGTATCACATTCGGGTAAATGAAGACGCTGTAAACGCCGAGACCCCATGCCCCGTGACGCGTCACGCCATCCGCCACCTTGTACGAGGCCCAGCCATTCACGCCCGGCGCACTGGTGTAGCTTGCCTGGTTGCGAGGATCGTAGGGAATCTCGGACTGATAAAAATAGGTCCTCCCGCGGTTGCCGTTCCACAGGACCTGGAACTTCTGGTGATGTTCCACAAACAGGCCGTAGATCGTGACGTCGCTTCCATTCACCACTAGCCCATTCTCGCTGGTATTTTGATCCCAGCCTACTCCCTGGCCGTGATCTGCCCTCCAAATCCATGTGTGATCTACTAACGTGTCACTGCTGTTGATTCTTAGATTCACTTTGGTCCGCCCGATTCCCGGTCCGCCCACGCGAAAGAAAACATCGTGCAGAGTGATTGGGTCCTTCGCATGTCGGTCGCGACTTCCCCCCGGTCCCACCTCGAGCAACACCGGAGACTCGCTGGGCCCCGCATCGAAGAGCAGTCCCGCAATCTCGATACCGTCCGCATCGGCTGTCGTAATTGCCGCCGTGCCGTTTACGGGGCGCAGCGTCGCAAATCCCAGACCAAGCACGACTGTATGCGGTCGGGTTACGCGAATTGGGCCGCCTAGTTCGTAGATACCTGGAGTAAGAATCAGGTTCTTCCCTTGGGAGAGCTGTGCATTGATCGTCTCTGCTGTATCCACATCTACGCGTGCGATATAAAACTGTGCAATCGGAATCGTCTCTCCCGGCGTTTCGCCGCTATGCCATGTGATTCCGACACTGTCACTGCTCAACTCTGGAAGGCGCACGCTGAACTCGCCCGCGGCATTTACTTGGAGGAACGGCTTTTCGCGTATCACCGGAGTTTGTGCCACCTTGGTATACGGCGGCTCTGGCCACGCGCCTTCTGGCGCATGCACGACGCCGACGAACACCATGTTCCAGTTAGAACCCGTCCAACTTTTCCAATCGCAGTTGCGTGAGATCCATTGCTGTTGGCTCCCTGAATCGACATTGCCGTCTACCAGCGAATCTGACATCCAGCCCCCGCTTGCCCAGCCGCGATGCTGGTGAAGCACCAGGTTCCCGCGCACATGCGCGCGCCGCAACGAAACCGCCTGCGAGACCGCCCATTGCATGGTGCCGCCCGCCGGATCTACCGAGAACCCTTCCGCAGCTCGCCAGAAAGTGGTAGTTGCGTTGTTGTGCTCATGATTCGCGTCTGCGTGCACGTTGCCTGCAATTCGCGTCGCGTCGGGCGACGCCCCCAGCCCCATCACCTCGGTGTAGAACCCGACCGGAACGTCGACCGAATAGCTTCCAGGAAAAAACAGCAGCGCACTGCGCCGCGAACTAAACTCGTTGTGCCCCTGCGTCGCATACACTGCATCGATCTGTTTCTGAATCTCCTGCGCTGGCATCGACGGGTAAAAAATCAGAACATTGGGTCCGAAATCCGGCTTTGCGCCCTTTGCTGCAAGCGCTGGTACAGTCCCCGCCAGCAGTCCTGCCATAAAGCCGCAACGCTTTAAGAGTCTAAGTGCGAGCCCATCAGACATTAAGTTCTTTTCTCCTGCGGCTTTCCTGTCTACTGCAGTTGGGGGTTCCAAATGTGAGCAGCACTCAGCGGGGGATTACCTCCGCGGGCGAGCCTCCAGCCAATACAAGCTCAATACCTCGGCCTGCGCATTCCGCAACCAAGTCGCAACTTCTTTCGCTTGAAAAGGCCGATCGCCAGAACCGAGATCGCGATTGAGCAGCTCTGTAATTTCATCCGCCGTGCTGGTTTTTTTGATTTTGTTAGTGCTCGCCGGATGTGCTCATCGAGGCGGCTTGAGTTTGGTGGTTGCCGAAGTCCGGCCGACCGTGCGAGAAGATGGATTTGTTGAGATGCGCTCATTGGTTGGCTTCAATCAAGATTGTCACGAGGAAGCGGCCGGCACAAGTTGGAGAACTAATCTTCGGATTGTGTCAGGGACGTGCTCTCCCGCGGTATCGATCAAAGTATATGACCGCTCAAACCCATTCGGTCCTTCGATTCTCATTTCCCAATTCTCACTTGCACGTGATCCGGCAATAGAAACCCGCCAGTCTCCGAGCTTGTCGCTGAGTGCGTGCTCGATTTGCGCCGCAATTTCCCGAGACAGCTCTGAGTCGCCGAGATTCTGCAGGTCAACCTTCGCTCCCATCGCCACATAATTTTACCGGAGTGTTCAGTGAACAAAACCAGCCCATACTCCGAGAATCTTAGGGTCAATCATTCGTCGTATTTGCCGCCGCATTGTTCTTTTCAATTCGGTTGCTCATTCCGACCGAGTGTTGCAGAATGTCAGTGCGCTTTTCTCATCACGCATTCGAGGGGTCAGGCCGCTGGTTAGCGTGAATATTCCCCTGGACGGCGGCCTGTACTTTTCTGGTTTGATTGCGGCGCCTCTCAGTGCTTAAAAGGGAAGAGTTGGCGATCGCGGATGATGGAAATAGTAAAGGCTGCGACATTGGTTATGCTCCAGCCATCAGCTCCTGCGAGAGAGCTAAAAGCGTGGATACATGCACCATCGCAGCCCTTGATGTAATCACCGCTTTCGCAGTTCCAAACCCCAACTGTCCCTCGCAGGCTCAGTCGGTTTTTTCGGGTCTGGTTGCTCTTCAGGTCGCCCTGTCGAGGAGATCACTCAGCCTACTTCGGACTGGCAAGTTTTATTTCGCCAATCCTTTCAGCCGTCGACGCAAGCAAAACTAAACAGTTGGTCGATTGATGTCAACGCAATTCCCAGCATAAAAACGAAATATCTGTGAATGGATTTGTGGAAAACAAGGGCTATTTGTTTTCTTGCTTGTTCAGAGCGCGGCCCGGCTTTTTTCTTTTTCGACCCGCCCGATGTAACGCGGCGCTCTCCTCGGACATTTTAAGCGTCGCGCCGTAGACGTTGGCTGAGCAGCGAGAGAAATGTTGGTCCCCGACGCTGCTGAAGTGCCCCATTCAAACAATGCATTTGGAGAATTGCCATGAGGCTTCTTGTGAACGAATTGTGCCCGATCCACCGATCCGTTTCCTGCTGCGGCCGAGAAGCTATTCACAAAGTCAAGGTGATCCGAATGGGTGTGCAGCGTATTGAAGATCCCCACCACCCACGCGGATATCGAGAACTGCGATCACCAGCCGAAATGAGAAAGCTGCTGAATCGCAAAATCGTCCAGCAGAACGGAATTTGCCCAATTTGCGAGCAGGAGTTCACGAATTACAACGATGTGGTTCCAGACCACAAAGAGCCCAAAGGGATGGGAGGAGCATGGAGAGATGACCATCCCGACAACATCCAAGCAGCGCATTGGTGGTGCAACGAGGAGAAAGGATCGACCAGAATGGACGAATGAGCCCAAGGCCCGCTTGTTTAGGTTATTCACTCGATCAGCTTCGGACTTTCGGAAAAATTCCTTAATCATGAGTCGAGCCCCCCACGACAAAACGGCGCGTGCCGTGTACTGGTCCAGCTCGCAAAAGACCGCGGCGGCCCGATAACATCACTCTACAGATTCTCCGCGTGATCTGATCAACGCAAAAACTTTTTCCTCCTGGGTTGCAAAAAGTTGCAGGCGCATAAGCTTCCACACTGAAATTCGCATTCACGCACCTCCGCCAGAATGCAATTTGTATCGGGCGAAGAATGGCAATCATCGTGCTATGTCCTCTATGTCTATTAACTACATAGAGATTATGGTATAGTGCCGTTATGAAGATCTCCCAGAAGGGCCTTTACGCACTCCAGGCCATGATGATGCTGGCCCGCCATCATAATCAGGGCGCCATTCGCATTCGTGATATTGCCTACGAAGAAGAATTGCCGGAGAAGTTTCTCGAACTGATTCTGCTCGAACTGAAGAACGCACGTATGGTGGAAAGCGCTCGCGGCGCCAAGGGTGGTTATCAGCTTCGGCGGCCGCCTTCTGAGATTCACCTCAGCGAGATCATTCGCCTGATTGATGGTCCGCTCGCTCCTTTCGGCGACGCTGATCAGCTACGCAGCCTGATCGATCGGGACGCCGCGCACCGCGCTCTTTATCAGGTATTTCTTGATGTTCGCAATGCCGCCGCGAAAATTCTCGAGAGCACCACTATTGCTGATATTGCGAATCCCTCGACCTCTCCGCGCCACAAACACCGAAAAGAGAGTGAGGCTACTTTATTGCCCATGGTCGTGCATGGCAATGTCCATCGGACCGACAAATGAGATCGAGAACGTTGATCTTGCTCGGCTTGACTCTGTTCGTCTCGGTCGCTCTTTATGCGCAGACCACCGTCATTCGTGTCGGCGCTTTTCCGAACGTTACCCATGCTCAGCCCATGATCG
>JBOGLH010000162.1:0-20791 GCA_050746025.1 Terriglobales bacterium
GAATATTGCCGACCTTCGCCGGATCGCCGAACGGCGCGTTCCCAGAGCTGTATTTGATTATCTCGATGGCGGCGCCGACGCCGAAATCACGCTGCGTGAAAATTGCCGGGCCTTTGAGGACATCATCTTCAGGCCGCATCAGGCAATCGCCATGGAAAATTGCGACCTGCGCACCACGGTTTTAGGGCACGAACTTTCATTTCCGGCGATGCTCGCTCCCGTCGGTTACAGCCGTCTTATGCATCCCGAGGGCGAAGTTGCAGCTGCGCGGGCGGCGGGAGAAGCCGGCACTGGATACATTCTCTCCACTATTTCCGGCCACAAACTCGAGGACGTGAAAGCGGGAACCAAAGGTTTCGCCTGGTATCAGCTCTATTTGGCGGGCGGCCGGCCTGCGGCGGAAGGCGCGATGGAACGCGCGCAGAAAGCTGGATTCAGTGCGCTAGTAGTCACTATCGATACAGCGGTTGCCGGCATGCGGGAACGCGACCCGCGAAATGGTGTTCCACAACTTCTTGGCAACGGCCTGTTCTCAAAAGTCCCTTTCCTGCCCAATCTGCTCTTGCATCCCGGATGGCTCGTCTCGTTCCTGCTGGATGGCGGCGTGCCTAAACTTGAAAATGTTGTTGTGCCGGGGAAAGGGCCGCTCGAGATGGTCAATGTCAGCGAATCGTTGTCACGAGGCGCGGTGAGCTGGAAAGATCTGAGTTGGATCCGGGAGAGCTGGCGGGGACCAATTGTGATTAAAGGCTTACTCATCGCGGATGACGCGCGTCGTGCTGTCGATGAAGGCGCGTCGGCGGTCGTAGTTTCTAATCATGGCGGACGTCAATTAGATTCAGTTTCTCCTACGATTCGCGCCCTTCCCGAAATCGTTGCGGCAGTCGGCAATCAAATTGAGGTCCTGATGGATGGAGGCGTTCGCCGTGGCAGCGATATCGCAAAGGCGCTCTGCCTTGGAGCCCGTGCAGTTTTGGTTGGACGCGCCTATGCCTACGGCCTCGCCGCTGCCGGCTATCCTGGAGTTGAACGCGCGATTCAGATCTTAAGAAATGATTTTCAGCGCACCATGCGCTTGCTAGGCTGCCAGTCGGTCAGCGCCCTGGACGCGTCGTATGTTAACTATCCGCGAGAGTGGTGTGGTTCTTTTCGCGACTGATCTCGCCAGCGCGGGATCGTCACTTCTGTGGGTTCCATGAGTGCTTCGCCAAAACTTAATGGTGAGACGTTTTAGGGAGATGCACTGTTATCCGTGAAGAGCATAATGAGATCCAGTCGCAATGAGTTTTTCAATCTCAACCACGCTGCGAATGCCACCGCGCGCGCCGGTTGCAGTGCAGTTCAGCGCGGCAGCAGCACAGGCAAAGTCCAGCTGTCGCTGCAATGACCATCCTTGCAGAAGCGCATAGATAAAACCTGCGTGAAAAATATCGCCGGCGCCCGTTGTGTCCACGACTGGGACTTGGAACGCGCAGGCGTGGTGAAATTGCTGACCATCCCATGCGAGGACCCCATCAGCGCCCAAGGTTGCCGCTGTCAACTGGCATCCGAAACGGCTCTGCAGTAAAGGAAGAGATTTTTTGAGATCACTCTCGCCGCAAACCATCTTTGGAAAATCTCTGCTGACGATCAGATAATCAACATTTTTCATCAATTCTTCAATACGCGGATAAGCTTCGTCAAAATCGGCGATTACCGGGATGTGCGCCTCGCGCGCCCACCCCGCCGCAGTTATAGCCGCGGCAGTATCACATCCATCCACCAGAAGTGCGCGTGCGTTACATATCCATTCGCGTTTGAGCTCGCTTGCATGAAGCCGAAGCTTTTCATCCTGACGACGAACAACTGTGCGCTCGCCGCTGGGGTCAACCAGAATGAACGACTGATGGCTGGAGCATCCATGTGCGATGACGATTTGGGTTTCGACTCCAGCACGAGCAAATTCCTGCCGGTGGAGGACTGCAGCGGGATCATCTCCAAGTTTTCCAATGTAACGGGTATCCAATCCCCACTGCTGGCAGGCAACAATGGCACTTGCTACCTGACCACCGGGCAGCACACTTACCGCGGGCGACTCGAGCTTGGAACCACGTTCAGGATACTGAGGGACGGTGATTAATGTGTCGGTAGCATTGAGTCCTACCCCTGCCACGTCGACTTTGGTTGATTCGCTCAATTCTCTTTGGAAGAGTCGATCCGCTGTGTTGTGACAATTAATCAATGCTGTTCGTCAGTTTCTCAGCCCGGGCCAGCAGCAACTCCCGCTCTCGCACATTTTGAGTAAAAGCGGCTGCCCGTTCGAACTCGGCACGCGCCTCAGCCATGCGTCCCAGTTTAGTTAGTAGATCTCCACGCACGCTGGGCAACAGATGATAGTTCTTCAACGAAGATTCTGCTGTGAGTTTCTCGGTCAGCTCAAAACCTGCCGCCGGGCCGGAGGCCATCGCGACGGCGACAGCACGATTCAGCTGGACGACAGGCGACGGCGCAATTTCGGCCAACGCGTCGTATAACGAAACGATCCTCGCCCAATCAGTTTCGTCCGCAGTATGCGCCCTGGCGTGGCAGGCCGCAATCGCGGCCTGAATGGTGTAGGGGCCATGTTTCAAACTCAGTTTTTCTGCACGCTCAAGCGCTTGCAGTCCACGACGAATCAGCAACTGGTCCCATTTACCGCGATCCTGATCAAAAAGCAGGATCGGCTCGCCAATTGGGCTGACTCGTGCCTTGGCGCGTGACGCCTGAATTTCCATGAGCGCAACCAGGCCGTGCACTTCGGCTTCGGGCGGAGCAAGTTCGGCCAGAACACGCCCGAGCCGAATGGCATCTTCACAAAGCGCGGGCCGCATCCAGTCGCTGCCTGCGGTCGCCGAGTAACCTTCATTGAAGATCAGGTAAATCACTTCGAGTACCGACGACAGCCGCGCCACAAGTTCCGCGCCACGCGGCACCTCAAATGGAACATGAGCATCGGACAGCGTGCGTTTCGCGCGGACAATGCGTTGCGCAATCGTGGGCTCTGGCAGCAAGAACGCACGCGCAATCTCATCCGTCTTCAGACCTCCGAGCAGGCGAAGAGTGAGTGCAGTCCGGGCTTCCGTCGAGAGCACAGGGTGACATGAGATGAACATCAGCCCGAGCAAATCATCCCCGATGTTGTCGTCCAGGTTGGCATTGAAATCAGTCAGGGCCATCTGCCGGCTTTCGATGTCGCGGCCAAGTTCTTGGTGCTTGCGGACCAGAAGCTGGTTACGGCGAAAATAATCAATGGCACGATGTTTCGCAGCGGCCATCAGCCATGCTCCCGGATTATCCGGGACGCCCGACCCGGGCCACTGCTCGAGTGCAGCAACCAGCGCATCCTGCGCCAGGTCTTCCGCCAATCCGAGGTCGCGGACGATGCCCATAAGGCCGGCAATCAGCTTAGGCGATTCAATCCGCCAGACCGCGTCGATGGTGCGATGTATATCGGTGGCAGCCACTGCCACCGATCACATCACGTTTTAGCGGCTTACTGCAACTGCCTCCGGTTGATAACAACTCGCCTGGTCCTGTTCGCCGTTCATTTCGTAAATCTGGCGCAACTCGCACTCACCGTCTCCGGCGACTGCGAGGAATTTTCTGGTTAACTCGATCGCATCTTCCTTCGAATTGACCTTCAATATTGCGAAGCCGCCGACAACCTCCTTAGCCTCGGTGAACGGCCCATCAGTCACGGACAACTTGCCACTCGAGCGCCGGACGCGCGCCCCCAAAGCTGATGGCAGGCAGCCTTCGGTTGCGAGCAGCCAGCCCGCCTTGAAGCCTTCTTCGACGAGCTTGCCCATGGTCTCCATTTCTGCCGCCGTCGGCGGAGTCGTCCGTTCTTCGTGCTTGTAAATACTGAGGAATCGCATTGGTGTTCTCCTTGAAATTTATTGAGTTCAGTTCGCGAGCTGGATTCCTGAGCTCTCGGCCGCCCCAGAAATCCTCGCTCTATGAGTACGTCGATCAAGAGACTCATTAATCGACACCGAAACGAAAAGTTTTTATGACGCTTTCTGTTTTTCCACTTGCTGACGGATCCGTTGTTCCTGCTCTTTCAGTTCCGGAGTAAGGGCGTCACCAAACTCCTCCATCTCAAAAACGGGGCGAAGTTCGATCTCGGTGCCGCCGTCGAAAGGAGCGCGTTTTAGCCACTCCACCGCTTCTTCCATCGACCGCACCTGCCACAACCAAAAGCCGGCGATGATTTCCTTGGACTCGGTGAATGGTCCATCGATTACAGTTCGCGTGCCGCCTGAAAACCTGACCTTTTTGCCGCTCGATGTAGGTTTCAGGCCTTCGGCCGCCAGCATCACACCCGCCTTCGCCAATTGCTCGTTGAACTTGCCCATTTCCTCGAAAAGCCTTTTGTCGGGCAGGACACCGGCTTCGGAATTGTTGTCGCCCTTTACTATGACCATGACTCGCATCGGAATTTCTCCTTAATTTGTATTGAAGCTGGGCTCAGCTTGAAATCGCTTCGAATCCTCGCTCTATTATCACGTCGAACGGGGAAGCAAGAAATCGACAGAAGGGCAAAGATTTTTTATTTTTTTCCACCGGCGATAGCGCCGATCACGATGAACGGCTCTTTGCCGGAAACGACAGCTTCCGGCAACGACGCGTCAGGTGATTCATGGGTGATATCTTCTTCGCAGGCAAAAAAACGCAGAAAGGCCCGCCGCTGCATGGTGTCATGGTCGCGGATCGCGCCGCGCAGCATAGGATAATGCGCCTCCAAGGCATCGAGCACCGAACCTTGAGTGACCGGGCCATCGACAAGCAGGGGAACTTCGCTTCCGACATGAGCCAGATTTCGCAGGTGGAATGGGAGCACTACGCGGATCGTGGCCATGATTCCTGTTCTCCTGTTTAAATTATCTCCTTCATTTTAATCCCGGCAAATATCTCAGCCGAACGGAATCGAAATGAGCGAAGGTAAAGCGAAGTCCGATGCAAAAGCAATTTCTTGACATGTACTTCTATGGCAGTTACCATATTTTTAACCGACCGGACGGTCGGTCGGTATCAAATTACAGCCCTGCATCTGAGGAGTCACCGAATGGCTACTGTTTTTTATGAGCATGACGCTAATCCTTCCGCTCTGAAGGGGAAGACCATCGCAATTTTCGGCTATGGAAGCCAGGGCCATGCCCAGGCGCAGAACTTGCGCGACAGCGGCTACAACGTTATCGTCGGCCTCGATCCGACTCGCGCCAGCGCCAAGCAGGCGAAGGCAGACGGATTCACGGTCCTTGCTCCGGCAGAGGCTGCAAAAAAGGCCGATTGGATTCAGATTCTGACTCCCGACGAGACCCAGGCGGAGTTCTATGAATCCGCCATTAAACCTGGCCTGACCAAAGGCAAAGTTCTCGGCTTCTCCCACGGCTTCAGCATCCACTTCAAAACCATTGTTCCGCCGCCTGATGTTGACGTGGTTATGATCGCGCCCAAGAGCCCGGGACATTTATTGCGCCGGGTTTACGCCGAAGGCCGCGGTGTGCCCGCTTTGATTGCCATCCAGCAGGACGCCAGCGGTCGAGCGCACGAACTCGCGCTTGCCTATGGCTACGGCATCGGATCCACTCGGGCCGGCGTTTTGCAGACCACGTTCAAAGAAGAAACTGAAAGTGATTTGTTCGGCGAGCAGGCGGTACTGTGCGGTGGTCTGACCTCGCTGATGAAAAAAGGCTTCGAAACTTTGATTGAAGCCGGATATCAGCCTGAGATCGCGTACTTCGAATGCATTCACGAAATGAAGCTTATCGTGGACCTGATTTACGAAGGCGGCCTGGACCGTATGCGCTACTCCATCTCGAATACCGCCGAGTTTGGCGATCTTACTCGCGGACCGAAAGTAGTGGGTGACGAAACTCGCGCAGCCATGAAGCAAATTCTGGCTGACATTCAAGCGGGAAATTTTGCCCGGGAATGGATCGCAGAGAACAAGTCCGGCGGAAAGAACTTCGCCGCACTGCGAGCCGCAGAGAAGGAACATAAAGTCGAAGAAGTGGGAGCCAACCTGCGTGGCATGATGTCGTGGTTGCAGAAAGATTCCAGCAAACAGGCGCACAAAGCCGAATCAACTGAGAAAAAGAAGGTTGTGAATGCTTAGAGGCGCGGAAATATTTTTGCAGTGTTTGCGGGCAGAAGACGTTGACCTTGTTTTTGGCTATCCGGGCGGCGCGATTATGCCGCTATACGACGCGCTGGAGGGCAGCGGCATCCGTCACGTGCTCACGCGTCACGAGCAGGGAGCGGTTTTTGCGGCCGAAGGCCACGCACGCGCGACGGGAAAGGTTGGCGTGGCAATTGCTACCAGCGGCCCTGGCGCCACCAACCTTGTTACCGGCATAGCCGATGCAAAAATGGATTCTGTTCCGCTAGTGTGTATCACCGGGCAGGTCCGCAGCTCTTTGATCGGCTCCGATGCTTTCCAGGAAACCGACGTCTTCGGTTTGACGCTTTCGCTCACAAAATGGAGTCGACTGGTCAAGACGATCGACGAGATTCCTGCTGTGATCGCCGAAGCTTTTTACTGGGCACGTGAAGGCCGCCCAGGGCCAGTAGTGATCGATATCCCGACTGATTTTCTCAAAGCGAAGATTGAATTTGCCGGCCCGGTGAAGTTCACCCCAAAACCGCGCCCATCCGATTCCGCGGTAGAAGCGGCATTTGGTGACAAGCTGATTTCGCTGCTGCAAAATGCAGAGCGCCCGGTGGCGCTGATCGGTGCAGGCGCGAAGCTTTCGGGCGCAATACCGCAACTGCGAAGTTTGTTGGATGAACTCAAGATCCCTACCTTCGCAACAGTTCACGGACTGGGCGCGGTTGAGCCAGAGGCTCCCTATTATTTGGGAATGGTCGGAATGCACGGTACTCGTGCGGCTAACATGGCGCTGCACGAAAACGATCTGCTTCTGATTTTCGGGGCGCGTTTGGATGACAGGGTCACGGGTGACCCCAGCCGCTTTGCACCCCAATCAAAGATCGTGCACTTCGAGATCGATCCCGCTCAACTGGACCGCGTCCGTGCGTGCGAACTCCCAATCATTGGAGATCTCGCCAAAACCATTCCGGCCTTTCACAAAAAAGTTCGGAGTGCTAAGTTGCCGAGTTGGAATGAGTGGCGGGCTGTGGCTTGCGGAGAAGACCGGGCGGAACTCGATCCGCGCGGATTGTCTCAACCCACGATACGTTTTCTGGATGAACTTTTCGGCCGCCTCACGCAAAACAGTGTAGTCATTGCTGACGTCGGTCAACACCAGATGTGGGCGGCACAGCGCTATCGCTCAGCCTCGCCGCGTGGTTTTATTACTTCGGGTGGCCTCGGTTCGATGGGTTTTGCTTTGCCGGCCGCGGTCGGAGTTCAACTTTCAAAACCTGACGCCACCGTGCTCTGCGTCTCCGGTGATGGCGGTTTCCAGATGAACATTCAGGAATTGGCTACGGTGCGCCGGCTGAATCTGCCAATCAAAATGGTGATCGTGGACAACAAATATCTGGGCATGGTTCGCCAATGGCAGCAACTCTTCTATCAGCGAAATTATGCCGAGACTGATTTGAGCGATAACCCGGATTTTGTAGAAATCGCCAAGGCTTATCGAATTAATGCCGTGCGCGTTCAGGAAGATCTCATGCGCGAATATCCGGTCACTCAAGATACCGCCGATGCGCTGGAGCGCTTTCTGCGATCACCTGAACCGGAATTGTTGGTGTTTGATTGCGCGCCCGAAGCCAATGTTTATCCCATGGTTCCGGCAGGCGCGGCGCTTTCAGAGATGTTGTTCGAAGAAGAATAGATTCGTCGAGTTTCGCTCGACTGGACAGCCGAGGGCGGCTGTCCCCACATAGTCGGAAGTAAGGAGAAAAATATGCACGCATTTCACATTCACTATCGCAATACGCAAGGCACGCTGATGCGTATCCTCACTGCCGTTTCTCGGCGAGGGCTTGATATGCCCTATGTGCAGGCATGCGCTGACGGTCATGGCCAACGCGCCAGTCTTTTGTTGGACGTAAATACCAAGCAGATCGGCCAGCTCTGCCGTGATTGGTACGCAATTGTCGATGTAATGGATGTTCGTGTGGGAACGCCCACCGCCGAAATGCTTGATTCGGCCAGTGGTTTGTCCAGTGGTCATCCGCCCGCTTCTGCCGGCGCGAGCAGCACGAATGCTAATGCTGCTATGGCTTAATATTTGCGATTCGAGGAAATGTAACGAAGCTACGGATTTCCGCAAGTTGTAGTCAGCAAATCACAGATGTTCCCGCTCAGCGCTTCCCTTGCCGCCTGGCCTGAATCGGTAAACGGTCCAATCGCCCAATTCCACTGAATGAATCGCAATATCGAAACAAAATCCATTTGCTGATTCGAAATGTAGTTCGTCTTTGCCAGAGGCGAAATAAGCAGCACCGGAACTCGAGCGCCCAGCCCGATGGTCCCACTTAGCTGGGGCGGCGCGACGTGATCGTACCAACCTCCGCTTTCATCCCAGATGACAACGATCGCGGTGTTCGTCCACGCGCTCGAATTTTTGACCGCCTGAATAAAGTTATCCAGCCATTCGATGCCGTTAGCAATGTTCCCCTGCCCCGGATGCATGCTGTGTCCGGGCGAAGGATTCACCCACATGACCGACGGCACCGTGCCCGCAGAGAGTTGCGATTCGAAATCCGCGAGCGTGAAATTCTGCACGTTGGCAGAATTGGCTGTCGTTTGAAAATACTGAAATGGGTTTTCTTGAGGAACATAGTGCAAACAGCTCCCATTCTGCTCATTCGAGAAATATTCCTGTGCCCACGCCCAAGAAACTTTCGCGGCTGATAGCTGGTCGCCCACGTTCTGGAAGGTCAGCGGCGGAGTCATAGACGCGCCGGCACTCTGGTTCTGTTGGTACAACGCGGCGCTGCATGCATCCAGTTGCGGATAGCCGTAGGGATCGCTGCCTGTTCCAACGCCCGCAGCGGTCATGTAGAGCATGTTGCTGGGCTCACTAGCCATCGCAGAAGCATAAAATTTGTCTGCAAGCGCATATTGTTGAGCGTAATTCCACAACGTATTCACTCCGAACTGCTGTCCGTCATTGGCGCTTCCAATGCTGGTGTTGTCGTAATAACCCATCGACTCATCGCCATTCTCGAAGGCGTATTTGTCCATCTTCCCGGAGTCATAGGCGATTTGATAGCTAGTGGCCGTGTGATGCAGATCAGCGGGACTGAGATTGGTCGTCAGCTGCGGAGTTACAGTATTTCCTGCGCGGTCTACTTGTTGATAGCTGGGGAGCTGTGAGTTGAGCCCGTTGGCACCGCCGGGATAAGTTCCGAAAAGATGGTCAAAAGAGGCGTTCTGCATTACGACAATCATCAGGTGTTTGATCGCTGAACGCGGCACTGATGCCCGTGAATCCGGGGCCGCCGGGTCGCTTGGCGTTTGCGTGCTATTGGATCCGCCGCCGCAACTGGCGAGAACCATACACAATAAAAACAAGCCCAGCCGCGCCCCAAGAAATCTTCCCATTCACCGTGCTCCTTCAATTGGTCAAAGTTCGATGCCCTTGCCTAAAGGTAAGTTGCTCACTTGTGGTGCAACCCAATATCACCCGAAAACACCAGCCGATTTGGAATCAGTCGGCGAGACAGTGCCGCTTTCCGTTTTCTAGTTCCCTGTCGTAATCTTTTAAGCCTATGGATCCAAAACATCGCAGCCGTTTGATTACTGAAGGCCGTCACCGCGCTGGCGCTCGTTCGATGTTCAAAGCCGTTGGCTTTACCAGCGAAGATCTGGCCAAGCCGTTGATTGGCGTCGCCAATACTTGGATTGAAACCATGCCTTGCAACTTCCACCTGCGCCGTCTAGCGGCGAAGGTAAAAGACGGGGTTCGCGCGGCCGGTGGTACGCCGATGGAATTCAACACGATTGCCATCAGTGACGGCGAGACCATGGGAACCGAAGGGATGCGTGCGTCACTGGTGAGCCGCGAGGTGATTGCGGACTCTGTCGAGTTGGTTTGCCGCGGCCAATTATTCGACGCTGTGGTTTGTGTCGTTGGATGTGACAAGACAATCCCCGCGGCAGCTATGGCGCTGGCGCGTCTCGATCTGCCGGGACTCGTACTGTATGGTGGGACCATTGCCGCCGGAAGTTTTCGCGGCAAAGATGTCACCATTCAAGACGTATATGAAGCCATCGGGGCGAACGCCGCCGGAAAGATGAGCGACTCCGATTTGCAGGAATTAGAAAATGTGGCCTGCCCGGGCGCAGGCGCGTGCGGCGGTCAGTACACCGCGAACACTATGTCCACCGTGATGGAGATGCTGGGCCTTTCTCCGATGGGCTACAACAGTATTCCTGCAATGGATCCACATAAAGACGAAGCCTCTTTCCGCTGCGGCCAGCTGGCGCTTGATCTTTTGAAACGTGGAGCGAAGGTAAAAGATATTCTCACCCGCGATGCCATCGAGAACGCGATCGCGTCCGTTGCCGCGAGTGGCGGATCCACAAATTCCGTGTTGCATCTGCTCGCCATCGCGCGTGAGGCAGGAGTTCCGCTTGAAATTGATGACTTCCAGAAGGTCAGCGAACGCACTCCGCTGCTCTGCGACCTCAAGCCCTTTGGCCGCTTTGTGGCCGCGGACATGCACCGCGCGGGAGGAATTCGTTTACTTGCCAATCGTTTGCTGAAAGGTAAAAAACTTCACGCCAACGCGGTGACGGTCACGGGAAGGACTATCGGCGAGGAAGCCGAGGCCGCAGTCGAAACTCCGGACCAGGAAGTAATTGCGCCGCTCGATAGACCTCTCAAAGCAAGTGGAGGGCTGGTGATCCTGCACGGTAATCTGGCTCCCCAGGGTTGCGTGGCAAAAATTAGCGGCCATGAGCGACTGAGCCAGCGTGGTCCGGCCCGGGTTTTTGAATCCGAAGAAGAAGCGATGAGCGCAGTGACTGGCAAGCGGCTGAAGCCCGGAGATGTCGTGGTAATCCGCTACGAAGGCCCGCGCGGCGGTCCCGGTATGCGGGAGATGCTCGGAGTGACAGCTGCAATTGTCGGAGAGGGTCTGGGCGAGTCGGTTGCGCTTCTTACCGACGGTCGTTTCAGCGGAGCCACGCGTGGCCTGATGATTGGACATGTTTCCCCCGAGGCGGCCCTGGGTGGTTCAATCGCAGCCGTGCATGAGGGAGACATTATTAGGATCGATATCAATCAGCGAGTGCTGGAAATGGAAATCAGCGATGCAGAAATCCAGCGCCGGATGTCACTATGGAAGGCGCCACAGCCGCGGTTTGCGACGGGGGTATTCGGAAAATACGCGGCATTGGTGCACTCCGCGTCGGAAGGCGCTATTACGAGACCTAAGTAATTCATTCCTCAGAGGACCAAGCGAACACCTTTAGATCGCGGGGAGTTGACCAGGAGACGCCAGTCGACATGCGAGACCCAGAATTAACCGAAATTTGACGTAAACATAGTTTGCAAGTCTCACCGCATCCAAGTAATTTGTAAACAGGCGGTGACGGTTTTGGGTAGGGGTAAGTCATTCTTCCACTTGGTGTTGCTTTTCGCATGGACGGCTTTGGGTGCGAGTGTTGCTTCTGCACAGAGTCGAGACCAGCTTGCGCCTACGCTCTCTAGCGCCCACCATGGATTTACCGTTTTCGCTCCACGCGGGCATAGCAATGTGGGACCTGCAAATTCAAACGCGCCGCGATCCAGTCCTTCAGGCATCGATTCGATTAAGAACTTCAGCCGTGAATTTCGCGCGGCCGGCGTTGGGCCTTCGGGAAATCCGCAAAGAAACTGGCATTACACCATGGCTGGAGGGCGGCCTGAACTCGGGGGAACAACCAGCTTCGATGCTCCCATCGTGCCCGTCTCGTTAGATTTGTTGGATTATGACGGCTCGGTTCGCTTTGTCAATGGACATAAGCTGCATTATTCGGTCGAGCCGTTTGTGAGCGCGGTGATGGACTCGCCGATTTTTCAGCGCGCCGATTACACCAGCAGCGGAGTGCCGACCCAATTTTCCGATGCCGTTCAGCGCGCAGAATTCAACAACGTAATGAAGTATGACTGGCATACCCTTTTGAAGCCTTTGCTCAAGACATCGCGCACGCTTTCCATCCCGCGCGGCGCCTATTATTTCGCGTTAAATAGTGATGGCTCTTGCTGCGCCTTTGTGCTGGTTGATATCGGTGTGTTCTCGAAGCGGCTGTTTCCACCAACCGCAAATGACACTTCTACTCCGATCGGAGCGGCGGAACACGCGGGCGATATCACCACCAAAAGCATCGCCACTTTTCTCTTTCCCAACACATTTCTGTATCTCAACCGCAATCCCAATCACTGCTGCGTGCTCGGATTTCACACCTATGATTTTGAACCCGGTGACGCCGGCAACGGTTTTCGTGAAAAGCGCTATGTGATGAATTATTCAAGCTGGATCAGTCCCGGCTTATTCAGCCCCGGCTTCGAAGACGTGACTGCTCTGAGCCATGAAATCACCGAAAGTTTGAATGACCCATTTGTGGGTAGCGATGGAATTCACGGCATCACTCCCTGGTGGCTTTCGCAAAATGGAAATTGCCAGAACGATCTCGAGGTAGGCGACGCGATTGAGGGCCTGCCGGAATCTACCGTGTCGATCAAGACTGGTGGCCGCACTTACCATCCACAGAATGAAGCGCTTCTTCAATGGTTTGAATTTCAATCGCCTTCGACCGCGCTGGGCGGAGCGTACAGCTATCCCAATCAAAGCGTTCTGACTTCGCTCTCCCCGAGTGTGGGAGTGAACTGCAAGTAGTCATCAGGTGTCACCGATCAGCTATCACTTGCTCCTGCCATGGGCTTGTGTTTGGGACGTCAGATTCGCTGATGGGAAAAGGATTGGTTCCTGGCCCTGAGAGCTGAGAGCTGGCGGCTGATAGCTGAAAGCTGTTTAAAACGAAAACCTCACCTGCAAATCTATTCGCCGGTTAGCTGACGCCGAAGCGAACGGGCCCCCAGCGATAATGATGGATTGCCCAAAGTACCGCGAATTGAGGTTCCCGACGGGTGGTCCCGGATTGAACGTATTCAGAAGATTGCGGGCGGAAATGCTGAATGTGAGATTGTAGCGCCTGTTCACACCACCTCCGCGACCTGCTAAGGGACGATTGCCTCCG
The DNA here is from genome assembly GCA_050746025.1 of Terriglobales bacterium. Classification (GTDB taxonomy): domain Bacteria; phylum Acidobacteriota; class Terriglobia; order Terriglobales; family Acidobacteriaceae; genus Gp1-AA145. The sequence continues at coordinate 13,187 of JBOGLH010000162.1, forward strand.
GCTCCGCTGAGGCCGCCCGGTCCCAAGCCACCTCTGTGCCCCCGTGGGCCATAACCGCGGTCGCCACCGACGCCCGAGCCGCCTTTGGTTTCACGGCCAAAGCCGACGGTCTTGCTCAAGCGCAAATTGAGCGTTGCGTCCGACGGGCCCGTGCAGAAGTTCACCGGGACGAGGCCAGCGGATGGACCGATAGTAGAGAATGAGGCACGCGAGGTGCAAACTACACCCGAGCTGCTGGTCGCGAACCAGGGCCGATCGTTGAAAATCGAATCACCGTTATTATCCTGACCAGTCGTAAGGTTGTAAGGCTGCCCGGAATTGATGATGACGAATGGGCTAAGCGAAAAGGAATACGGCAAGGTAAAATTTCCGCCGAGAAAGACGCGATGGCGTACGTCGAATGCCGCACGACCGTAATCGGCAAGCGGGTCGTATTGATTCGTAAGGAAACTCGCTTCCGACGTCGTCCCGCTCGAGAAGAATCCACCAGCACTTCCTCCCGAGCTGGCATTGCTGTTGGCGTAATTCAAAACGTAAAAGCCAAACAGTGAAACTCGGCGGCCGGTATTGACCCGCACATTCGCAATCAATTGGTTCTCCCGGAATATCCCTCCCGAGTCGTATTGATAAACGTTCTGGCTGGTTCCGTTTGGAGTGATCCCGCCCAGAATATATGGCGCGTTGATGTTATCGATGTAAAACGCATGCTCGCCGCGTGAGTTTAGATAAGTGACCGACACGGTTGCATTCTTAGTAACCTGGCGTTCAATACTGGCAGCGCTCTGGATGGTATACGGGGCACGCAGGTCGGGCGAAATTTGATACATGGTGGCTGAGGCGCTGGCAAGATTCAGCAGTTGGCTGTAGGAAGGAATCTTCGAAGTTTGTGTCGTAAAAAAATCTGGATTTTTTATAATGACTTTCGGTTGTGTCACTCCATTCAGCAGATTCGCTTCCTGCACTAGGTTATATCCGAAGCGGTCATAGAAAATTCCGAAACCGGCGCGCACCACCGTCTTCGGCGCAGCTTTTCCATTGCTACCAATTCCCCATGCGAAACCCAATCGCGGCGCAAAATCAACGTGGTCATGAATGTTGTCCTGTGACTCGACACGCAAGCCGTAGGTAAAAGATAAATTCGGTTTCGCCCGCCACTCATCTTCGACGTAAAGTCCGGCATCGAACCAGCCGACGCTCACATTCGGCGTACCGGTGGTGATCGAAAACTGCGACGGGCAGTTCTGCGGCTGATAATTTCCCGTTGTGCACAGTCCTTTCTTGGCATTTGCGTATGCCTGCAGCGCAGCAGCAGGATTTCCAAATGCGGAAAAGACAAATGTTCCGTTGAAATTTGCGTCGGTGGACTCTGCCGCAGTAATCCCCCGCAAGCGCGCGCCAAATTTGACCAGGTGATTGCCACTCGTAATCGAGGTGTAATTTTGCAGCTCGTAATTATTTTGCGTGGTGCGCACTAAACCTTCTGTATTTTCGCCGCTAGTGAAAGCGCCCTGCACTTGAATCGTCGGCCCGGTGCCCAATGGCAGTTCGTGATTGATTTCGCGCTGAAACTGAAATCGCGTTTCGTTGACCACCTTCGGGCTGAGGATTTGCGTGTCGCTGATTTGCAGAGTGTGTTCCGTCTCGTTTACGTTATAAGCCTGCACCGGAAGTGAATACACGCCAAGTCCCGAGTTCAAGTCACTGTCGTGAGTTAACTGATAGCGCGCGGTCAACGTATTGTTGGCGCTGAGTTGATAATCGAATCGCGGGCTAATATTGGTCCGAGTTCGAGGATGAGCAATCGATTCGACCAGTGGTTGACCAAAAAGGTCGGCGGGATTGACCGGGTGAATGGCAGAGAAGTCATCCATATTCCGCCGCGATACATCCAGGAAAAACGATGCCTTCTTACCCATCGGGCCGCCCAGGTTGCCATCAAAGATCTCCGAATTGTAGGAGGGCTTGGTGGGAACATATGGGTTCTTCGAGTTCAGCACGGAATTGTCATCGTTGAAAAAAAACTGACCATGATAATGATCGCTGCCCGGCTTGGTGAGAATTTCAATTCTGCCGTAACCCAACTTGTCATACTGCGCGGAAAACGGGTTCTGGTTGATGCGAATTTCGCGAATCGACGACTTCGGCGGAAGCTGGCCGCCTGTAAATCCATCAATGTAGATTTGCCCGCCATTGGGACCTGCCGCGGGCCCAGCGAGTGCTTGCAATTCATTCTGCAGTTCGTCGGGATCATCGGATAGCGCTTCGAGGTCCTTACCTTTAATCACCATGGAACTCGCATTCGACTCTGCACCCACATCAAGCTGCGTGCCTTCAGCTTCGACGTTAACCTTTTCTTCTTGCACCTGGACTTGCAAAGCCAGGTTCACAGTTTCTTTTTGTCCCGCAACCAGTTCCACGCCGGGTTTCGAAAAAGGCGCGAACCCCTTGGCCGCAGCGGTAACACTGTAGATTCCCGGCGTAAGCACAGGAATTTCGAACCCTCCGCCTTGATCGGTCGTGGCGGTATTTTGCTTGCCGCCGGATGCAGTGACGGTCACAGTGGCCTGTGGAATCACCGCACCAGTTTGATCGACAACTTTGCCACTCAATGTCGCTGGCGCTTGTGCAACTGCCGGCACAATCGCGACCGCCAATAAACAAATGAGTAATAAATTTCTCAACTGTTCCCTCTTAACGAAGTTTTACTCGCTTGATGCTTCGCCGCCCGGCGATGCTCCCAGATTCCACGGTGAAAGAATGGTCGCGGCGCCCGCGCCGCTCGGAGCCGCGGCCAGTATGGGTTCCACACCAGAAATAAGCGTGATTGCAGTCGGTGCGGACTCCGCGCTGCCCTCGGTCGCAACCACCATCACCGCATCTCCCTTTTGCAGATCAGATATCGCCACGCTCGGCATGCGACTCAACATCTGCTGGAAATCAGGTGGCCCACCTCCGCGGCGGTATCCCTCGCCTCCAGGTGACGCGGAGGCCGAAGCGCCTGGTCCGTTCCGACCGCGCCAATTTCCCGGACCTCGCCGCTCGCCATTACCAGCACCAGAGCCAGCCCCAGTTGGCAAAGACTCCTCATTCGCTTCCGGAGGATTTCCGCTCGCAATAGCAGCGCCGCCTTTTAATCGGCCGGCGAGCCTCTGGGCCACGAGTCCCGGCAACTTATGCATTCGCGAATCCGCGCTGATCTTTAGCGTAACCGGATGTTTTGTGATCAGATCCATGAGTGTAAGGCTGTGGTTTGCTGGATCGGTCGAGATCACCGTTCCCGCTATATTCCTGAACGTACCGGAGACAATGGCTTGCGCGGTCAATTCGCTACCGTCTTCGGACATCGTACCTCGTGCGCGCAGCTGATCTCCGGGCTTGATCTGATCTAACGTGCCCGGCTTGGCTTCATCAAAATTGACCGAGTCGGGCGAGTAGCGCCGGATGCTGGTTGTCGGCGAGACATGAATGACGATCGGCTTGCCCGATGACGCCAGTGCGTTCACAACCGAGATTGTGCCTGCCGGACTAACTTCTTTCACAATTCCACCCACGCCCTTGCGCCACTCTTCTCGTTCCTGTTGCTGACGTTGTGCAATATCACCCTGCGTCATCACCACAATGGTTGAAGCGGCCACGGAATTCCCTTCTCCGTTCGGGCCGATCGCCAGCATGCGATCGCCGACGTTGATGTCCGATGCCTGAATCGGGGTGGCGCTTTTCAAATCAGTCTGTCCGGGGGAGGCGCGAAGTATGCGTGTGGAGTCGGCAAGAGTGACCGTAACTTCACCACTGTCGGTCGTCAGTACAACGGAATTGCCGGTGACAGACTTTACCGTGCCTACCGCTTTGGCAAAAGTAGTCTGAGCGAGGGTGGCGACTGCCAGCGTCAAGAGAAGTGCGCTTTTCAATACATTATTCCGCAATGGCCACCGATTTTGCCGCAGGTATTTCATGAATAACTCTGATCATTATTCAATCACGCGGCAGAATCAAGGTGGGTAAAGAATTGTCAAAGCCCGGTAAATGGAAGGTGAGTAGACGCTAAACCCGCGGGCAGCCTGCGAAGTGAAACTTACCGGTAAATTATGTGCTAGATGCTTCCATTTCGAGAAGGGCCTTTTTTCGTTCCAGACCCCATCGATATCCGCCAAGCTCGCCGTTAGAGCGCAGCACTCGGTGGCACGGAATAGCGATAGCCACTGGATTGGTGGCGCATGCTCGCGCAACCGCGCGGACCGCCGAGGGATGTCGGATCGCCTTTGCAACTTCGGTGTATGACCGCGTTTTTCCAAAAGCAATCGATTGCAGATAAGACCAGACCCGCCGCTGAAACGCTGTCGCCTGAATATCGAGTGGCAGCGAAGCTAAAGATTCGGCGCTGGAGATGCGCTGTACGACTTGACGAGCAAGATTTGCCATGCCGTTGTCATCGCGACGCCTGAGTGCAAACGGAAATTCCTGCTTCAATCCCTGCTCCAGTTCTTCTTCAGAATCCGCAAATTGAATGCTGCAAATGCCTTTGTCGGTGGCCGCGATCAACATTCGTCCGATCGGCGACTCGGTGAATGAATAACGAATCGGCGTTGCAATCGCGCCCCGGCGATACTTCCCAGGCTCCATGCCTAATTCGTCCGAAGTCCGAGAGTACAGCCGGCTGGTCGAACTGTATCCGGCATCATGCATGGCGCGAGTGACCGAGTGCCCTGCCTTCAACTTTTGTCGAAAACCGCGCATGCGGCATGAGTCCGCGTACTGCTTGGGTGTGATCCCGAGCACGGCCTTGAACGTCCGTTGCAAATGAAACGGGCTCTGATGAAATTCGGCACCCAGGCAGGCAAGCGTGACCGCCTCATCCAGGTGCAGCTCGATATAACGGCAGACAGATTTGATCACCTCCAGCCGCGGATTTCCTGCACTCGCCTTGGGACGGCAGCGGAGACACGCGCGGAACCCCGCAGTTTCAGCCTCCCGCGGCTGGCGAAAAAACGACACATTCTCGCGCTTCGGGCGCTTGGAGGGGCAAGACGGCCGGCAGTACACGCCCGTGGATGAGACGGCAAATACAAACTTGCCATCGCTTGCGCCGTCACGGGCCAGGACAGCCTGCCAGTGGGAATCTTCGATAACGTTTTTCATGTCCAACTGCCTCGGTTGTTCGACGCTGAGAATTGTACTGTCCATGGCTGAAGATTACGTCTACACCGAAATTCAGAATATCCGGATCTTGCGGTCAAACCGATTTTTTCCACGATCAAGTCTCTAACCTGCTGAGCGCTCGCGCAGATAGTCGGGCAGCGTATCCTGCCATGCGCGCATATGAATTCCATAGGCGGAAAGGCTTGCGTCAGAAAGCACCGAATAGCTCGGCCGAGAAGCGGGGCGAACAAACTTTTCGCTGGTGGTCGGACGCACTGTCGTACCTGATCCTGCCTGACGCAGAGTTTCGGCTGCGAACTCATACCAGGTACACACTCCGAGATTTGTGGCGTGAACAATGCCTTTAGCATCCGCACGGCAAAGTTGAACGATTGCATCCGCAAGATCGAAAGTATAAGTCGGGCAGCCGCGCTGATCGTTCACCACTTCAATCTCAGGACGCGTCGCCGCCAGCTTCAGAATCGTATCGGGAAAGCACTTCCCTCCCGGACCGAATAACCACGACGTGCGCACTATGCAGGCGTCGGGAAGCAGCGCCAAAATTTTCTGCTCCGCGTCGGCTTTGCTCTTACCATAGGCGTTGATGGGACGGCGTGGGTCATCGGCCTCGTAGGGTGCACTGTTCGTGCCATCGAACACGTAATCGGTGCTCACGAAGAGAAGTTTGGCGCGTGAGTTCGCAGCGGCCTTAGCGACGTTCGTCGCGCCCTGGGTGTTCACGGCCGCCGCCAGCGTTGGATTAATCTCGCATCCATCCACATCTGTGTAGGCAGCGGAAAGCACAATCCAGTCGGGGTTGCTTTCACTCACAACTTTGTCGACCTGATCGGGAGAGCGAATGTCTGCTTGCGCACTTCCCAGTCCAGTGACGTTATCACCCGACCATCGGCGCATCAGCGCCTTGCCCAGCATTCCTGTCGCTCCGAAAATCGTCACTCGCATATGTTCTAAAAACGAATATAGCTCAACTTGTTATGGCTTAGTGTGCATCGGGAAATCGTGCGCGGCGGTATAAAATAGACGTTACCGCAAAATCATTCCCGAGGTGCAATCCATGGCAACCGTTGAAGCTCCGATTCGTCCCCGTACGCGCGCACAACAAAGTGCATTTCGCAATGAACCCATGTTGGATTTCACGAAGTGGGATGTAGCCAGGCAGATGCGCGCCGCCCTCGACCGTGTCCGCGGACAATTGGGTCGCGAGTACGACTTGATCATCGGAGGGCACAGAGTCAAGACCGCGGAAAAGATACGCTCGCTCAATCCTGCGCGTCCGTCAGAAATAGTTGGTATTCATCAGAAAGCCGGCAAGGAACATGTTGAGCCTGCCATGCAGGCGGCGTTAAAAGCTTACGAGCACTGGAGCCGCACTCCGTTGGAGGAGCGAGTATCTTTGCTGTTCCGCACTGCCGAGATACTGCGCGAACGCAAGTTCGAGTTGATGGCATGGCTGGTTTACGAAGTCAGCAAAAACTGGGGCGAGGCCGATGCCGACATCGCCGAGACTATCGACTTCTGCGAATTCTATGCGCGCGAGGCGCAGCGACTGGCGGCCGGAAAAGCCCCGGTGCAGTTGCCCGGTGAAATCGATCATTTTTTTTATGTCCCCCTCGGCGTAGGAGCAGTAATTCCGCCCTGGAATTTTCCTGCCGCAATCATGGCCGGGATGACGCTGGCATCGATCGTGTGCGGCAATACTGTAATTCTCAAACCGTCGAGCGATTCTCCGACCATTGCGGCAAAGTTCATCGAGATTCTGGAGTCTGCGGGAATGCCCGAGGGCGTAGTCAACTTCTGCCCCGGGGCCGGCGCGAGTTTTGGCGACGCAGTTGTCGCGCACCCGAAAACCCGTTACATCGCATTCACCGGATCGCGCGAAGTCGGCCTGCGCATCAACAAAGTCGCCGCCGACGTGGCTCCTGGCCAGATTTGGATCAAACGCACCATCCTCGAGATGGGCGGCAAGGATGCGATCATCGTCGATGCCGACTCCGATCTTGAGACCGTAGCTAACGGCGTTGCCGCTGCCGCGTTCGGATTTCAGGGACAAAAATGTTCTGCCTGTTCCCGCGTGATCGTCGATGAGCGCATTTACGGGAAGTTTCTCGAAAGACTCAAAGACAGCGTGGAGCGGCTCACCATCGGCGATCCCGCAACTAACGCCAACATGGGCGCGGTCATCAATGAAGGATCGATGAAGTCGATCATGAACTACATCGACGTCGGCAAGCGCGAAGGCCGACTGATCACTGGCGGAAATCGCGCGACTGACGCGGGCGAGGGCTATTTCGTTCAACCGACCGTGATCGCCGACATTCAGCCGAAATCGAAGCTCGAGCAGGAAGAAATTTTCGGCCCGGTGCTGGCCGTGATTACATCGCGCAATTTTGAACAGGCGTTAGATATCGCCAAATACACCGATTTATTTATTACCGGCGCGGTTTATAG